>JAYEFK010000151.1:2673-5643 GCA_034658575.1 Methanobacteriota archaeon | reverse complement strand
CATGCTATAGAAAAATACCATCAATTTCCAAATATTTACCACATCATATTCACGACCAAACCGACAAAGTGGAGGCGGCTAATATGGCATCAGTAAAAAAATTTATTCCAAAAGAAAAAAGTATGGAATGGGACTACGACAGTGAAGCTGACGTTTTGTACCTAAGTTTCGGAGCACCGGTGCCAGCCGTTGGCGTGGATATGGGAAATGGCGTTATTATGAGGTACGATGAAAAACATGATGAGATCGTGGGAATTACTATTATAGGGATGATAACATCAGCAAAGTATCGGCGAGGGCGCATAAGTAATACAGAGGGGATCGCAACCACCAAAGCCAGAGGCACCAGCAGAGGCTGCGGAAGCCCCAACCAAGAAGCCATGCGTAGCATGCTTTGAGGCGGTATTCGATATCGCTGGACTGCTCGCAGTCGCATACCTTGTGATGAGACAGCTGAGAGTAAACCTATACTCTACGAAGGGAGAGATCCTCCCTTCTAATTTTCTTTTTTTTCATAAAAACGTTTAAGTAATAATGCACCGAAGTGGCGACTATGGCAGAAATGAAAACAAAATACGATTGGACTGATTGGGTTTTTATAATATCTATGTTAATACTTCTGCTATGGATTATAGGGAAGACCATAGGATTTATTCGGTCACCTGTATACATTGACATGATACCATATCTCTCGATCGTGTTTTCTGCCGGTGCGTTGTTTCAAAAGATCAGAGAAATGGATAAAAACATCAAAGAAATAAAAATAGGTGCAAAAGATACCGAAACAGGTTTGCGTACCATAGATATGCGGGTGATCAAACTTGAAACAGTACTGGATAAAATAGAAGTATCGCTAAATGTATCATCCATCCAAAATGAAAGAAAACTATAGAATGGATTCAATGATGAAAGAAATGGATTTAAGATTTGCAAATTTGGACATAATAGAGATCGGGCTTATCATAATGGTAATTCTGATTACGATAGTACTGATATTATCGTTTATAAAGTGATGAAGATGAAACTGAATTATTTATTTTCACTATAAAATTCGTAACACCCGAATGAGGATAATATCTTGTGGTTGAAAGAGATACTCTGGATTGATAAGTTTGTATCCAAAATAGTAACTACTCAGGTATGTTGATCGGTCGTCCGATAACGATCGTGTACTTTCTGGCAAGAACAATAACCGCTGAGGGCGCAGAGGAACGCAGAGCATTTGACCGTTTATTTCCCCTCCGCGTCCCTCTGCGCACTCTGCGGTTAAATTCTCTGTTTGGTTGCAGTATGCTCAATATCCTATGTAGTTCCCGCATAGTGAAGTCCCACGATGGTAGTTTTAGGTACCTGAGTAGTTACCGAAATTTCAACTTTCTTCAAGTGGGTGAATGTGTTCTATCAAGCTTATTTAGTATGAATGACACCAAATAACACTCGCTACTTTATTTTTCTGCAACCCCTAAATGCTTTATCTCGATACTTCACAAATATCTCCCATGCCCTTTTCTCGTCTTGTGGCGTCATATAGATGAGGTTAGCAATGGATTCGCGCCACAGTTTCTGTCCGATCTCAACAGCGACTTTAGGTCCCAGACGGTTTCTGGTAAGAGTTATGACCTCATCCACAACATAGTTGCTGGTCACCAATGGACGGACCAATGAATCTTTAAACTTCACCGCATGATGATTGGCATCATCTCTATCAAGAAGTGCATACCAGGCACCGGTATCGACGAACATGTAAGGCAAGTATCATCCCTCGTAGATATATTGGTCATGTATGCGTGACACATCGCTGACACCACCCTCTCCAATACCAATCATGCTCGATAATTCCTTTTTCTGCAATTTCAACAATTCTCCATCCTCTTCCGGTATAACTACTAAGCGCATACGTTTGTGCTCAGGAAGGGTTACTTTCTGGAGGGGCTTAAATATTCCATCCTCATAAATCGCTGCTATTGTTTCGGTCATATCGATATATCATATCCTTTCTTTAAATATAAATTGTTGTGTTGTCTTCTTCGTTGAAATCTATCCATGTCCGTCTTTATCGTATAGTTATACTGCAAGCCCGGATTCGTTCTCATTTGAGCATCTAAATATCAGGTAGTCTGCAACCGCATTCCTCCGCCACTCCTACCTCCACAAGCGCGCGCCCATGCTCCGCATCATCAGCGCACATCCCACCACGCGGAGCAAACGGAACCAAAGACCAGTTTCCTGCCAAACACCCCGCTCTCCATCAGAAACACCGGCAGAACCCGGGACGATCCCATCATCATCCGCCCTCGCAACCAGATAGCGCGGCTTATGCCCGTAAGTCGTCCTAAACGACATTCCCCCACCCGATCTGGTGATAGAACGTGGATGCATCCGACTCATAAATGTATGAATCCCATGCTTCCTCTTCCCCGGTGCGAACATACCGCTTGAAATCCTCACCAGACGCGAAACACCACTTATGTCACTTTTTCCGGTACAAATCACGCGCGACCCCCATTTTCTGTAATTCCAAGCAGTCTCACACCATATTCCGCTACAAATTGCCGAATGCGCGGGTGCACAATCATGAAACCACCCTCTGGAGAAGCTTTGGATGTAACACTCCTGCAAGCCACCATCGTTTCTCTCACATTTAACTCCGGAGTTTGGTCAAATCCGATTCTCATCTCAGTTCATCCAATCTCCTCTCAAACTCGCCGAGGTCTTTTACGGTCACAGCAAGTTTGATCAGATCACCGAGCAGAGAGGCGTTTTTTTCACGGATGGTATGTATACACCGAGATAGCCGATCCGAAACCGAACCAAAACGCGTCGCAAGTACAGAGCGAATATCTTCTTCTCTACCCTCTTCTCTACCCATTCCAAAGGTATCCTTATAAAACGTTGACTGTTTCACCAATTTATCTAAATCACCCAGTGACATAGCCTTCACCACCTCTTTTGGGTATTTCAGTTCTGCAA
>JAYEFK010000151.1:0-2573 GCA_034658575.1 Methanobacteriota archaeon | reverse complement strand
TCTTCTCTACCCTCTTCTCTACCCATTCCAAAGGTATCCTTATAAAACGTTGACTGTTTCACCAATTTATCTAAATCACCCAGTGACATAGCCTTCACCACCTCTTTTGGGTATTTCAGTTCTGCAAATACCAACATGAATGCATACGAATCTGCACATATATGCTTATTCTTTACGGCGTCTGCGATCTCGCGAAGACATCTCTCAGTATCTGCATCGTCCATCAATAGTGTAAGCGTATACAGTCCATAGAGCTTCTTATTGAATATCTTCTCTGTTTCGAGTTCCCATATCCGTGCCACCTCATAATCAAAGGTCATCACATGTTTATCCCATATCGATGAACTGTACGTGTTTTCTATCTCCCTGTCTGTGTCCTCCGGACTGATATACGCAACAATCGGATAGACTGGCAGCCGATGTTCGCACAGAATCCTCCCATAGTACGAGACCATACGCAGAGGCATATCGGGGTCATATCTGGTATGAAATTCGATATGGATGATGAAATCCTCGTCACCTATCACCTTTGCAAGGAAATCAGCGCGATGTTTGGTAGAAGGAAGCGCGGTCGGGAGCGGTTCGAGATTCAATTTCCGATCAAAGATCAGCGTGGCGAGATCTCTCGAGAATTCGGGAGAGATGCATTTCATTGCGACATCATACTTCATGCATCCGAATCACCACAGGGAGATAAAAATGTGATTCTTGTGGTATGCGCGATGACTGTCGATATCAGTACTCCCAAAAACCATGGATGGGGGTGCATCCTTCTCACAATCCGCCCTATATAAGCCCAATCCCTCGCATCATCAGCACGCACCGGGCAAAAGACTGGGATGCGCGATAGTCATCAATGCTCATCATTCCACCAGCCTTGCATACTCCCGTACCGTCATAAACTCTCCCCCGCCTTCTTCGCGCGCAGAATGACCCCCTCCAGCAGTTCCGCAGCCCGCACCATGAGATTACTGACCTTGAGCCGCTGTCTGATGACATCCGCAAATATGTACTCGACCACGTTACCAGCCCGCCTCGCAGCCACAGCACCGGGCTTTGCATCAAGACACTCATTCGGATGGAACAGAAATACAACGGGCTTTCCGGTCTTTGATGATTCAAGGAAGATGATCTTCTCGATGAGTTTTAGCACCGTAGGGCTCACCCGCATCACTGTTCCGATGTACGGGGAAACAAACGCGGATATCGGAATCTCGAGCACCTTCGACCCGCCCTCCCTGACAACCGAGTCGTACGAAGGGTGGTACGGCGACCGCGGCGCAATCATCCACTTTAACTTCCGTTTCGAGCCGAATGTGAGCGGTCCATCAAAGCACTGGGATGCGATCGAACTGTCGGTCGTAAATCCGGTCTCTTCCAGCGCACGTATCGTGTATTCATTGATCCGCAGTGCAGGCGCTCTGAAATCATAGATTCTTCCTGAAACTTCCTCGATCACGTCCTTTGCCCGCTTCAACTCCAGTATCTGCTCATCGAGATTCATCAGATCAAAAGCGCGATCCGGGGAATGGTCGTATCCATGGCAGCCGATCTCATGCCCGTGATCAAGCACCAGTTCTACCGCCTCTGGCACCATCTCCACCATCCTCCCTGTGAAATAGAATGTGCACCGTATGTCAGTCTTTGCGTAAACGTCAAGCAGGCGGGGAGCCCGACTTCGTAGACCTCTCTTGCGGTGTCGGGATCCAGCCGGTTCAGCGGGATCGAGAAGCTCTCCACGTCGTTTGTCATGAGGAAATACATGAGATCGCCGTTCTGTTATGCATGTCATGAAACACAGTCATCTTCAATATGGTCTTGATAATCCTGCACAAAGTTCCACAAACTATTGAATATAATCTATCTAT
The DNA here is from genome assembly GCA_034658575.1 of Methanobacteriota archaeon. Lineage (GTDB taxonomy): Archaea > Halobacteriota > Methanosarcinia > Methanosarcinales > Methanogasteraceae > Methanogaster_A. The sequence continues at coordinate 705 of JAYEFK010000151.1, read as the reverse complement.
ATAGTCGCTACAATAATAATAATTTTAATGCCTTTAATTCACTCCCTCCTCAATAATCTTTGGCTCTCTGGTATCTTGAGTTGCAGTGAGACGCCATTAAATTGATGTGTTGCCATCTATATTACAATGTCCACCAATCAATTCCGCGGTCAAGTGATGGATAACGCACAGCATATATCCTACACTTTTAGCAAATCCGACGATTAATTATATATACATCTGACCATCTACAATACATTCAACAGATCTAATGGATGGTGAAAGATAATGGCAATATTTGAGATACCACTGGATATTCCAGACGTTGAAATCGAGAACGTGGAGCTAACTAAAAAGGAGATATTATCATCACGGTAGTGAGCACAGTTGAAGGAACTCACTGTCATAAATGCGACAGAGAGATTAGCAAGCCTTATGGTCATGGTAAAACGATTAAACTCCGTCATTTATCGATTCTTGGCATGAATGTGCATATTCATATTCGTCCTGTGAGATACCAATGCACCCATTGTGCTGGCAAACCTGTAACAACGCAGACATTAAACTGGTACGATCCGAGAAGCCCACACACAAAAGTGTATGACGAGCATATACTGCTTGAAATGGTGAATAGTACAATAGAAGACGTAAGTATTAAGGAAGGTTTGGGTTATGAGGCTGTAATGGGGATTCTCTATCGATATATCGACACAGAAGTGAGTTGGG
>JAYEFK010000150.1:0-5660 GCA_034658575.1 Methanobacteriota archaeon | reverse complement strand
GCGTAAATTACACAGTGAACTCCAATGAAGGATTGTGACACATTCCGTCACACCCAAACTTCCCAACATTTCGCACCACTCTCACATACTGGAGTCTATTTCATATCCAGCTTAAAGAGCGCAGCAGCCGTCTCAAGGAAATCGAGATCCTCCTCTGCCGCGGCATTGCGCAGCGTCTTTGTTGGTTCTGCCAGCACCTTGTTGGTGATGGCGTGCGTGAGATCGTCGAGCACCTGACGTTCAAAGTCCCCGAGCGTGTGCTTCGCAGAGAGCCGGTTGACGGCACGCTCTCGTTCGCGGATTCTCAAGTCCTGTATCTGGCTGTACAGTGCTGCTATGAGTTTATCTGCACGCTGACTCTTGTACTGCAGTTTAAGCAACTCATACTCCTCTTCTACAATCTCTTCGACCCTTGCAACCTCTTGCATCCGTTTTTGAAGATTTCCATCACTGATCTCCTTGAGTCCATCGATGTTGTAGAGTTTCACATCCGGCAGATCGGATGCTGTCTCTTCGATGTCCCGCGGGGTGGCGATATCGATCAGGAGCAGATCGCGATTGTGATTCTCGCGGTTCTCCATGATCTGCCGCAGCATCTCCGCAGTTATAACCGCATGAGGTGCCGATGTTGCGCTGATCACGACGTCTGAACATGCAATGTACTTATTCATCTCGTCGTACCTGACCGCAAATCCATTCAACTCCTCTGCAAGTGCCTCTGCCCTCTCAAAGGTGCGGTTTGCGACATATATCGCGGAAACATTCTTGTGTGCAAGCGCGTGTGCAACAAGCGTCCCCATCGTGCCTGCGCCGATGATTACAACAGTCTTCCCCTCAAGCGTGCCAAGCACATCCTCTGCGAGATCGACTGCCGCCGATCCGATAGATACCGAGCCCTTGTTGATCCGCGTTTCTGCCCGCACCCTCTTCCCGACGTGGATCGCCTTCTCAAAAGCGGTATCCAGCACCTTTCCTGTGACGCCTGCCTGCCAGGCGGTATGGTACAGTTCCTTGATCTGCCCGAGTATCTGATCCTCGCCAACGATCATCGATTCGAGCCCACATGCGACCTTCATCAGATGTATCAGCGACTCTTCGTGGTCATTGAACTCGACAATCCGTTCCGGAACTCCCATCTTCTTTGCATAATCGAACAAGACCCTGCTACCCTTCGGCGAGACCACATACACCTCGACACGGTTGCACGTCATCAGCACGGCACACTCATGCACCAGTTCATGCGAGTGCAGCCTGTGCAACATGCCTCCAACCGTGCCGTGCCACGCATGTTCAATATCATCGATGCTCGCTTTCGTATGCGTGATGATCATGCTGGATATCTCGGTCATCAGGTCACCTTTGTTCGCAATCGTTTATCAACTTATCAACCTTCCATGCGGATCGATCTCACCGTTCTTGATGCGCGTGGACGAGATCGGCATCCCATCCTCTGCCAGAACAAAAGGCATTAGAACGATCTCGATTTCAGGCATCCCGCGCTTCCTACGGAGTTCGTTGATCTTTTCCGCAACCGGATGCGTCTCAGGAGAGACCACGATATAATCGAAGGATTCCTCGAGCGCGGTACCATACGGATCGTGCAGGGTTGTGATCTCTGGCGATATCCCGAACCGGTCGGCAACGTAGCGCGTTAGTTCGCGCTCCCTGACCCTGTAATCAGCTACCGGCTGGACGCGCCTTCTCGCAAGATCGTCCGATGCCAATCCGATGACGACCTCGCCACCCATGCTGAGTTCATACGCACGGTTGATGAGTGCTTCATGACCATCATGGAGCGGATCGAACGTTCCTCCAACTGCTACTCGCGGCATAGCTACTCTTTTGCAGAAGCGGATAGATTTAAGTTTCGCTTCCGGCAGGCGTTGGCATGGCTTGCGGCTGTGGTCGTGCTTCTAACATTCCGGGGCTGGCTGGCGCTGAAGCGATGATTGGGGAAATAGAAAGCAGACAAAATAAGCAGTCTCAACTGAAATAAAAAAAAGAGTGCGGGGATGAATCGCCCTCACTCTGTTGGCTCTACCGGGCACTGATGCTCGTATGCGTACAGAATCTGCTTGTAGTCGCTTGGCTTCTCGTAGTTACTCTCGTAACCGATATGTGCCTTTTCCATCTCGTTACTATCGATCAGTCCATTGTTGTCGAAATCGTACCGTCTTAAGACACTTTGATCAAGACCCTCGCAGTCTCCACTGTGGGATTCAATAGGTGGGCGATCACTGCTTTTTGGTGCGAAACCCTCTCCTGCATCAGCGACCTTTGTTTCTTCAACTGCCGGCGTTTCCGCAGGCGTTGCCGCAGGCGTTTCCGCAGGTGCTGCAGGTGCTGCAGGCGTTGCTGCAGGTGTAGTCTCAACTTCAGCGGGCTTTTCATCGCCCCCGACGCATCCGGATAATGCGACAATCAACACAATCGATACGATTGCAACAATCCTAAGCATGGTTTTGCTCATAGCTTATATCCTCCTTAATGTTACTGTGTTATATCTTCTCCTCGTATTTATAATCTTTCCTTGAATTGGATTCCTAAATAATTGTAAACGTCGTTCCTGCTGGCATTCCCGAGTTTTGCAATCCGGAAGGAATCCATCTTTGAGATCTTATCGAGGTACATCTGTTAACCTCCTGACGACGGTGCCGCTTCGCATCATTCGCCAGACGTATTACTACTGTTTGGTGGCAGTCATAAATCTTTCGCATACGTCACCGGTTAAACCCCTCATAGATCATTCATCCACCACCGCGCTCTCACCGCCAGCCGCCCGCAGCCTGTCCAGCAGAAACTCCCTGTCAAGGGACGCCATGAAATATCCTGCTCTCGGACCCGATTTCTTCCCAAGTAGGGAGATGTAGATCGCCTGGAACATCTTGCTTGCTGAAATGCCGGATTCTTCGGAGACCGCATACATAAGATCATGCAGGTCTTTGGCTGCCACGCCTCCCTGAATACGGGATGCAAGCGCCCCAAGCCCTGCTCTCTGCTCATCCGAGAGATTCTTCACAGCATCAGGCAGCGTCTCCTGCACCTCGAATATAGCAGAGTCGGGCGCGTATGACGTAAGCCAGTTCTCGACGTTCAAGACGCGCCGTCTCACAGACTCTTCATCATACCCACCGTATCCGCTCCGGTCGAGCACCTCGTGAATGCCACTGAAGTCGGATGCAATCTGCACAGCGGTTACGAGGTGCGTAAACGGGATATCGGACCGAAGATACTCTTTTGTTACGGACAGTTCATACGCCCTACCTGTCGCGCGGTCAAAATCGTCGATCAGATCGATGATGCGGGATGGATCGAAGTCTATGTGCTTCTCTGGCTTTGTCCGGATGATTAAGTACCTGAGCACCTCTGGTGGCATGACCCGCAGCATATCAGCGATCGTGACTGTGACCCCTGTCGAGGACGACATCGCGCCCTTGCCCTTCAGGTGGATCCACTCATAGATGATCGGATACGGGGGCTCATAACCGTAGATCTCCTTCGAAATCCTTGTCCCTGTGTCATACGAGCCGCCCCTTGTCGCATGATCCTTGCCAAACGGCTCGATCGTGACACCGAGAACGCGCCACCTGGAAGCCCAGTCAACCCTCCATGTCAGCTTTCCGTTCCCTTTCACAGGCACCGTGTTAGAGTAGCCGCATTCGCAGGCGTAATCAACGGTTCCTACGGTTTCATCGAACCCGGAGACTGTTGTGGTGGTGATCCTCCCGCATTCCTCGCATATAACATTGAAAGGACTCCATCCGGCAGGGATCTCCCTGTGTGATACCTCTTCGATGATTCCTGCGATCCGGTCCCGGTTGGCAAGCGCGGTCATGGTGGCAGGCACGAAATCCCCGCGCCCATAGAGTTCATGCGCGCGGTATATCGTGGGACTGATGTCCAGCTGCTCAAGCGATTCGAGAAACGGCGTCAGGTAATGCTCGGCATAGTTCGCGCAAGCCCCGCATGGGCAGGGTACGGCAGAAAGCGGTTTTCCGACGTGCTCCGAATAATCAGCAGAGAGAAACGGATAGACCTTACGAAGCGGATCCAGGGTATCTGCGATATAGATTAACTCTGCATCGATCCCTGCATCAAGAAGCGCGCGGTACGCCGCATCCGCGGTCACCACCTCGCGCATGTTTCCGATGTGAATCTCCCCTGATGGGGTGATCCCTGTCGCGATGATGTGCTTCTTTGTGGCTACACTATCTGCGATGACATCTGCCCAGTGTCTCGACTCGTCCATCTCACTTTATAGTCGAAATGGTGGTCAGTTTCAGATGCTCTACGCCCTTGAGAGCCATAAGACCCTCTGATACCGCTTTGAGATCTTTCACATCACCGTGCAGCGCGATGAGCTCGAGACACGTCTTCGCATCTGCATGGAAATGCATCGAGGACTGGATCACGTCCAGATGCTGATGCTGGATGTCGGCAAGCGCATCGACAAGTCCATGCTGCTCGTGGTTGTAAGTCAGCGATATGACGCCAAGCCGCTCCCCCTTGACCTCGCTTGCCCATTCGTAGTACCTGATATAACTGCGGATCGCGTCCCGGATGCCCTCGGATCTCGACGAGTATCCCCGTTTCGTAAGTATTTCATCAAACCTTGTCAGCAGGTTATCCGGTAGCGATACTCCGATTCTCATCAATTCTTGTTCTGGTTCCATTCGATCATCCCTTATAGTGTGCAGTACTGTGTTAAACAACACATATCCCCCTATACATTAATAATACTATGTACTCCGTCATAAAAAATCTCATTATCATGTACATAATGAGAACATTTTTATAGGATTGGACCCAAGATACGAATGGGAGAAGTGGAAAATATGTCCGGATTGCGAGATGCGGTTGTGGATGGTGCACGCAGAAGGGTGGCACAGGCACCCGCCGTAGCCACGATCGGTAGGATCATAGAACCTCTGGATGCAGCCCCTGCTTCAGCTGTCAAATCCACTGGAATTTCCCTCCTTGATCGCAATCTTGGCGGGGGTCTTCCGTCCGGATCGGTGGTATATCTCTCAGGAGATCCGGAATCGATGTCAGAGATATTTTTACACCAGTGTACACAGACACGCAAGACGTATTACGTGGTTACAGGGCGGAAACCGCAGTATGTTGCGCAGAACATACAGAGTATATGGTATAACATATCAAAAATATTATTCATTGATATATAGTGAATATTATATTACTGCTCAAGGTGAACTGGTTGATAACGTGGGCAATGAGTACGTGGACAACCAGATCATAGATTTCATGATATACAATCTACAAAATATTGAGGCAGAAGAAGAATTCGGCGGTGTAAACATCCTATTTGACACATTCTCGTTCTTCTTAAATCTCAATGTCAATGTCGGGCAGATCAAGAAACTCATGAATGTTACCTATGAGGTAACTACTCAGGTATGTTGATTGGTCGCTCTATTGCGATTCTGTACTTTCTGGCAAGAAAAATAACCGCGGAGGGCGCAGAGAAACGCAGAGCGGTTAGCCCGTTATTCCTCCTCCGCGCCCCTCTGCACACTCTGCGGTTAAATTCCCTGTTTGGCTACAGTACGCCCCATGTCCCGGTAGTTCCTACACAGTGAAGTCCCCCGATAGTGGTTTAGGTACCTGAGTAGTTACCCTATGAGACGATCAAGGAACTC
>JAYEFK010000149.1:0-5709 GCA_034658575.1 Methanobacteriota archaeon | reverse complement strand
GTTGTTGTTCAGACTGTTATTTCGCAGGATATTGTCCTGCGAGGACTCTATGAATATGCCGTGGTTGTTGACAGTGTTGTTGATCCGGCAGTCCGTGATGTTGACATATCCTGAAGTCGAGGTCAGGTGGATGCCGTGGTTCTGATTGTTGCGGATGGTGCAGTTATCAATGGTTATATTATTGCTGGTCTGGATGTTCAACTCCTTGCTGTACTCGACAGTACTATCGCTCAGATTGCCGTAGCTACCGTCATAGTAGATATAGTAATAGTTGCCGCTGGAATCATGGGTGATGGTTGAACCACTGGTCACATTCATGGTTGCGCCGCTTTTGACATTGATGGAGTATTCGCTGCTCATCCGTATCGTTGCGTTGCTAATGTTCAGCGCACCGCTGTTTACATTAATGTTGCCGGATATTCTGCTCACGTTATTGCTCAGATTCGTGCTCCATTCCGCACAGTTTGCAGGCATGACATCGATCTCACCATAGTCAACAGCCCCCGCCACGCTGCACATCAGGAGCATACAGGCAAGAGCAAGAAGAGCGACAGGGACGCGGCTCATCCGGGGAAGTCTGCAGTCATTACTATCCTGCCATGACCTGGTCATCTGGTGTCGGAACATCATGATCGTCTCCTCAGTACGTGTCGGAATTACTCTCTACTGTATTATGATTTATTGTTATCTGTTCTCTGTTGCCTGAAATTCCAGCTCATAAACATAATCGTTCAATCGTTCATTAATAGTTCATTAATCGTTCACTAATCATTCATCAATCGTTCAAAACATATTTCGTTGCCCTGGCTCTGCCGACTGTTTTAAATACGGCTTTGTCAACCAGTTCGTTCAATTCCTTTGCTGCGACAACCTTGCCTATATTATTTATCTCCCTATACTTTTCATTATTTATTTCTTTATTTTCTTCGACATATTCTACGGCTTTCTTTTGCCGTTCATTCAATTCTAATCCTTCTAAAAAATCTTCCGTCAATCTTGACTTTCCGAATGTCACAACGAGGTCTCCTGTGACGTATTCAAATGACGGTTCGGGAAGTCCCCAATCCATGCACATATCGATCATGTCATTCGTTCCCGTGCCCCATTGTTCGATATACTTCAAGAGGAAGAAGGATCTGGCGATCAGAGGATTTCTCAGGATCGATCTGTGGTCTTTCTTCAAGTCTTCGGGAGCCAATGGTTCAGGTAATTGCCCGCAGCCCCATACTTCAATTCTATTGTCAAAAACCCTGATCTGAACATTACTCGAAGTTTCATAATCCCTGTGACAGATTGCATTTGTTATAGCCTCTCTTATTGCGTCAGGAGGGTATTCATATCGTTCTTCCCTATCGGGCTTCCCTGCAAGATACACTTCCATTGGTATATGTTCCAGCACGAAACCGAGAGATTTATTTACCTGATCAATTATGCTGCCCCCAAAAACTTTCATGTCCGTGAATGGTTTTACGGGTTTCGTTCCTTTAAACCTTGCACATCTGGTCTCTGCCTGCAAAAAGAACTTCTGTGGCCTCTTACCAAACAATAAAATCGCAGCATTGGTCAATTTCCCATTTTTTATCAAGTCTAATCTATCCAACACTTCCCAAACAGAAGTTTCCGGATCGACATTGAAATTCCTTTCGTATTTCACTCTCCGGAGGAACCATCTCACAGCTTCGTCGTCAATATCTTCCGGACCTGCCCCCTCGCAGATTCCAGAGTCAAAATATCGTTTTTTCTTACTCAGAATAATTCGCTCCAGCTCCTCAGGAGGTGTTACCGTGTTTTCAGTACCGATTCTCTTGTAAGCGATTCCATTTAGATAACACGGTTTGTTCGCCCCCTCGTCTATCTCAACTTCGATGATATTCTTTTCACCGATCGTAAGAACCCTGACCTCCGGACTTATCTCCGGTTTTATCCTCTGTCTGATCTTCTGCGAGATCGACTTTAGCGTTCGATCAGAGACGTCCTGCCCCACGATCTCACTTCCGTCCACCCCGAAATAGATGACGCCCCCTCTATGGTTCAGGAAACCGCAAATTGATCTCAAAGATTTGTCCAATTGGGCAGTCGATTTCTTAAATTCCACAATCTCTGATTCTCCTTTCTCAATCAGTTGCCCAAATTCGGCTTCATTCATAATGCATCACCTTTCACAGTCGCATTCTTGATGATATCCCCAGCCACATTGCTCACATTGCTGCTTAGATCCGTGCTCCACTCTCCATCGTTAGCAGAAGTGACATTGATCTCGCCGTAGTCCACAGCCCCCGCCACGCCGCACATCAGGAGCGTACAGGCAAGAGCAAGAAGAGCGACAGAGACGCGGCTCATCCGGGGAAGTCTACAGTCATTACTATCCTGCCATGACCCGGTCATCTGGTGTCGGAACATCATGATCGTCTCCTCAGTACGTGTCGGAATTACTCTCTACTGTATTATGATTTATTGTTATCTGTTCCATGTACTTGAAATTTCGGTTCGTAAGCATACTCGTTCACAAATCGTTCAATCGTTTGCCAGTCGTTCAAAACGTATTTCGTTACCATGGCTCTGCCGGCAGTTTTGAAGATCCATCGATACATGCTTATATCTCCGGCGCACCATGAGAATCATGCACTTCGATCTCCACATTCATTCCGCCTATTCGCGGGATTGCAGGGCGCCGATCGACTCGATACTGAAACATGCTGTGGATATCGGTCTTGATGGGATTGCGATCTGCGACCACGACACCGTAAAAGGCGGAACCGTTGGCGAAGAGCGTGCAAAGAAACTCGGTCTCCCTCTGATCGTGATCCCGGGAGTCGAGATAACGACAACCAGAGGGCACTTGATCGCACTTGGGGTACGGGAGGAGATTCCGCCAAAAAAGACGGTGCCGGAGACGATTGCGCGCATCCGGGAACTTGGCGGAGTTGTTGTGGTGCCGCACCCGTTCAAGCGGTTGAGCCATGGTATCGGGGATTTCTCGGACCTGGATGTGGATGCGGTCGAGATCTTCAATTCGAGGTTCATCACAGGGGAAGCAAACAGGAAAGCAGAGCGGATGGCACGGGAGATGGAGATTCCCGCTGTTGCAGGGAGCGATGCGCATATCGTGCCGATGATCGGGTATGCAGTGACCGAGATTTCGGCAGAGCGCAATTTACAGTCGGTCCTGGATGCAATCCGCGATGGAAAGACCAGGGTTTACGGAACGCGCACCCCCATCAAGATATTTGCATCGCAGATGGCGAGAGGGTGCTTACGGCGGGCGAAAGAGATAGTAGGAATCGAGGTGAAGTGAGTTTTATGAATGTTGCGATCATCGGAACCGGGTATGTCGGAACGGTCACATGCGCGTGTTTCGCAGAGCTTGGGCATAACGTTGTATGTGTAGATATCGATCCTGCGAAGGTCGATATGATCAACGCGGGAATCCCGCCGATCCATGAACCGGGGCTTTCTGAACTTCTGAAGAAACATGCCGGGGTTGGGTTGCGGGCAACTGTGGATTACAACGATGCGATACCGGGTTCGGATCTCACTTTTATCTGTGTTGGCACGCCGTCCGGTGAAGATGGGCGCATCGATCTCTCTATCGTGCGCTCTGCATCAGAAAGCATCGGAGATGCGCTTAAACTGGCTGACCGGGACTCGTACCACGTCGTGGTGGTCAAGAGCACGGTCGTTCCCGGAACTACGGAAGATGTGGTAGCTCCGCTTATCCATGCGCGGGGAGCGCGGGAGAATGTCGGGATTGCGATGAATCCTGAGTTTCTGAGGGAAGGAAAAGCGGTGTACGATTTTATGAACCCGGATAAGATCGTGATAGGCGGCGATCCCAGTTCCGCAGGGATGGTAGCCCGTTTATACGAAAAAATTCCCTGCAAGGCAACGCTTACGGATATCAGAACCGCAGAGATGATCAAGTATGCAAACAACTCGTTCCTTGCCACAAAGATCTCGTTCGCAAACGAGATCGGGAATATCTGCAAGAAACTTGGGATCGATGTTTACGAGGTGATGTCTGCGATCGGGAAGGATTTCCGGATTTCAAAGCAGTTCTTAAATGCAGGCGCAGGCTTTGGCGGGTCGTGCTTCCCAAAGGATGTCAAGGCGCTCATTGGCAGGGCAGAGGAACTCGGATACAACCCCCTCATCCTTCGCGCCGTTGTCCGGGTGAACGAAGAGCAGCCGGTGCGCATGATAGAACTCCTTGTAAAGCGGATCGGGGACGTCCGCGGCAGGAGGATTGCGGTTCTGGGACTTGCATTCAAGAACGACACCGATGACATACGCGAGGCAAGATCGATACCGGTGATCCGAAAACTGCTTGGTATGGGCGCATCGGTTGCGGCGTATGATCCGCTTGCGGCAGGGAATATGCATGCGGTCTTTCCTGATGTCGAGTACTGCCAGAGCGCCGCCGATGCGTTAAGCGGTGCGGACGGGTGCCTGATCATGACTGAGTGGGAGGAGTTCGGATCGCTTGACCGGGAGTTTGATGCGATGAACGAGATCGTTGTGATCGATGGCAGGCGTGCGGTCTCCCTGGATCGCGGGGTTTATGAGGGGATCTGCTGGTAGTCGTCTGGCATACGGTTTTGGACGATTTCAACAGACTCTTGCACATCGGCGCAGGCAGCGATCCGGCGACATGCGCGACACTCATGAGTCCGGGGTCGGAAATACTTCACGCGTGTACGCCGGTGGAGGTGGGGCGTGCGCTATATTAGCATACTGCAAACATTTAAATGTATTGCGGATCTAAAGTATGGATTATGAGCACGATTACCATAAACATAAAAGACGATGTAGAACAGGAATTTAGATTGATTGCTGGCATAGTTTACGGCAAAAAAAAAGGGCATTTGGGAAAAGCGTTCACCGAAGCGATACAAGATTGGATAGATGAGCGGAAACAGGAGAAGATAGCCAGAGAAGCGTTAGCGATCATGAACCAGGATTTTTCTTTCGGCGGACGGTTGTACCAGCACCGGAGTGAACTTCATGAGCGTTGAACTGGCGTTAATCGATTCAAACATACTCACGTATGTATTTGACGCTGATAAACCTGATAAACAGAGGGTGTGCCGAGAACTGATTGGTGACTGCTGGAACAGGAAACGAAAGTACGCCGTTTCTGTGCAGAATCTTTCAGAGTTCTACGTCGTCGTTACCAGTAAGATTAAAAACCCAATTCCAAAAAAAATAGCCAGTGAGTTTGTATCATCGATTGTAAAGTTCCACAACTGGAAAGTAATTAATTTTGATGCGGATACGGTTTTATCTGCAATCGAGATAAATATGGCATACAGCATCCATTATTGGGATGCGGTGCTGGCTGCAACGATGAAAGAACATGGCATTTTTTCGATCTACACCGAAGATCAGCATTTTTCAAAGATCCCATGGCTGGTTGCGACGAATCCAATGGCAGGCAGGAAGTCATTTCAATAACTCCATGTTTCATGGCTCAACATTGAGCGGTTCAGCTCTTCTTTATACAAATGCCACTTGGGCATGAATTTATCCATGCAGGCTACGAAACGGTCGCTGTGGTTGCGCTCTATCAGGTGTACCATTTCGTGTACGATAATATATTCAAGACAATGCTCCGGCTTTTTTACGAGTTCAAGATTCAACCAGATTCGACGACTTGCAAGAGTGCAAGTCCCCCATTTCGTCTTCATTTTCTTAACACTCCAGTCATCAACT
>JAYEFK010000148.1:0-5771 GCA_034658575.1 Methanobacteriota archaeon | reverse complement strand
ATCTGAAGGAAGAAGGGATTGTCAGCGCAGATATGAATGGCAGGCATACAACCTATTGTATTGATTGCGGTTATGGTGAGTTGATGCAGGAACAAGCAAACGTACAAGGAACTCACCAACCGTTATTAAGTCAATCATAAATCGATTTCTACGGATTTCAAACCCCTCTCCTCCGGTATTCCATCAGCACAAGAAGCACCACCACAAATATACACCCAAAGAAGAACCAAACTCCGGGATGGCTCCCGAGCATCTGCAACAGATCGATCGATGGCATGCCCCCGCCCTTCATGGCAGGCGATGCCATAAGCGTTGGTTCAGGGACTGGCAGCATGACATCCGGCACAGGTGCACTGGTTGGTGTGCATGTCGCAACCGCTTCCTCCACAGCCACTTCCTGTGTACGTGAAAGTGCATCGGTCGCACCACTGCCCGCACCTGCTTCGGTGACGTTGACCGGTGTTGGTGCACAAACTGGCGCAGGCAGTGCACCCTTCATCGGTGGCGGCATCTCGACAGGAGTTGACATTGGAATGCCGGATGCAGTCTCCTCTGCAACATCTCTCAATGCCTCCTGTGTGCCCACGAGTGGCTTGTGCCACCACTCGATGATCGCTGATATTCCTGCCGCACCGAGCAGCACGCCAAGATATCCTTTTAAAATGTCAACAACCGATTTTTTATCTGCTTTATTGGGTACGACGACGATCAACTTCCGTATCGGCGCATATATCTTGATTTCACGCCCCTTAATGCTCCATCTGGTATGTTTGATCGTGATAAGTCCTGATTCGATCAGCGCATCCAGATTGTATTTGACCGTTGTGAGCGGGATATCCAGTTGTTCGGCGATCTCCGATGCCGACATCGGCTTATCAGCGAGCAATTCGAGCACCTGCCGTGCAGAATCGTTCGAGAGTGTCCGGGTGATCTTCTTGGATTCCTCGCCAAGCGGAAGGATCAACACCTTCTCATCGCTGTCACCGTCCGGATGCGAAGAGTCATCAGAATGTATGTCCAATTGCCACCATCCTCAAAACAATCACCGCGAAGACCAGTGTCGCCACCCCGGTTACGGCAGCGTATGCCCAGTTCCTGTGGCAGAAGTAAGAGATGGCAATAGAGACTGCCACAGGCAGAACGATCAAAGAAACCCACATCAGCTCGCCCAACATCCTGGCAATACCGAGGGTGTCAAAAGTCACCATCTGGATGACAAAAAATATTACTCCGCAGACGAATGCTGTTCCCACCAGTTCCATAATTCGGCTGCAGATGAGACGGATATCACCCATAACATTCACCTGCGAGAGATGATGTGGAACCGTGTCAGGTAGATGCAGACCACGATTACAAAAAACGAGAAGATCGCGCCTGCGATCGGTTTGTACTGATGCTCAAACCATGTGCCAATCACATCCTGCACCGAAAAATAGAAGTGAAGTGTCGCAATCAGCGTAAGAAACATCGCAATTACGAAGAGTCCTGTTCTGAATTTACCTTCGAGGTCGTTTTCAGTCATTGTTATCGTTCCTCCTGATGCGGATGAGCATAAAGATCGCTATCATGACTGCGATCCCGGTCATCGCGGACGTGAACCCGGGCGTCTTCTTTGGCGCACCACCAGTATACTCATACTCCATCAGTTCTCCCCTCTCTACTGGTGTTGGTGTTGGTGCTGGCATGAAGTCCCTGACCCGGATATCGCTTGACACGATCTCTTCATCCTCCGGGATCGTGCGCTTCGGGTTGAGCTGCACCACACCTTCTCCGCGCTCAACGATGGTATCGTTCCTCCAGATCAGCGTTTCGACGATGTAGTTGTAGTTGTCAGGCACAGAGATGTTACAACCGTTGATGATCGTCTTCTCTTTCTCGATGTTGCCTGTTGATGTCCAGACCTTGTCGGCAAGGAGCCCTGCATCGACCTCACGCGCCTTAACAAGCATCGGCAGATCCTCGCTTGTGAAGTCGCCCTCGTTTGTGAGATAGATGTCCACACCGATCGCGACTCTTGAACCGGTCACGTTCTCGACCAGAAAGTCCATCTCCTGAATCTTGATTCCGATATCATGGACGTTTGGCGTCAGATCGCCGATACCAGAGATCTGCACCGATCGTTGTCTCAATCTCTCGTCATCTTCGAATAAAACAACATCTATCCGGTATCCCCCCTCCCTCTCGACGCTGATCCGCTGCGACACCGGTATTGTCTTGTCCTTGTCGATGCTTCCGGCAGTAATTGTGGTCTCGCCCACAAGGAGTCCTGACGCGGAATCAAATGCTTTCAAGATGAGTTTTGCCTCCCCGCTCTCGCCATTTCCGTTGTTCTCGATGTATGTTGTCACATTCAGCAGAACGCTGGTGCTTGTTACCCTTTCTGGCAAAATGTCGATGTCGGTTACCCTGAGTCTGCTCTCTTCAAAATCCCGGAGGCAGCCACAGGTCATAAGCGATACGAGGAGGATGCCGCAGATGAGTGCGATTCTTGTTTTTCGGTGCATGGTTGTGAATTATCCGGTCGGAGGTATATGAACATTGCTTAAGGTGCGGATTCGTTCGCAGTTATCCGAGCTGACTCTGCCACTCTTAACATCTCTTCTTTCATAATCGTGCCTGAAAGTGAATACTCGATGCCATCTGCGCTCCACCGAAGCGTGTTGATACCGAACACAGACCCAAACTCTCCGTCAATGCCGTTGATGCTCACCACTTCCGGATAACTTATCTCCTGTTCGATATAGTACACAGCGTCGCTGACCCACTCTGAGATCTGCAAGAACTCTGATCCGTTCTTATACGTCAACGACACTCGATTTTCACCAAAGACCACGGCATGGTCGAATTCACATCCATCAGGCAGGTACGATGGGGTCTTCATATCGAAAGCGAGATGGTTTTCCGCTTCCTCAAGCGTCATCTCCTGAGGCATCCTGTCTTCAAACGATTCCTCCACAACAACAGCATCCTCCGGGACTTCGAATATGAACTCGCTGTCCAGAATGCCTGTGTTGAACGTTATATTCCTGTATTCGGCCTTCACCGCGAGATTTCCATCCAGATCGTACATCTCCATCCCGAGAAGCATCCAGTTTTCGCAATCGACCCACGCACGAGTATTGGTGATATCCCGTACAAGCTCGGTTTCAGCTCTGGGCGTTATATTGAGCACATAAGCACTCCGCCCATTGACAATCTCGGTGCCCTCATAAGATAGGTCGGTCTCATTCAGGAGACTTTTGATGATCTCGGTGTAGTCCATATCAAAGGGACCGCATTCCGCCTCCCGAAGTTCCATCTTTGTTACCCGATTCCTTGCAGGGTCATACCTCCACATCGTGCTGCCATTTGTGACCATTACCATGCCTGCAAGTTCGGCTGGCTCGATGTACTCGAAACGGCTTTTATCAGGCTGCTTGGTCATCATCAACACCTGCATAGTTGTGTTTTCTCCGCCAAACGATGTTGCCATGACCATTCTGGATGAAAAGTCCTTTATGCTCGCCTGCTTCGCATTCATTCTATCAGCGATCTGGTCTGCGGTCATCTCATACGCCTGATCGACGCATCCTGTATTCAGAACGGCTGCAAGAACCATCAGGACTGCTGCTATCTGTTTTAGTTCTTTCTTCATCTGTTCTTAACCTCCTTTTTGGTTTTGGGATGATCTGCTATTTCAAGAAGTACAAACTTCATGGGTGTGTGTGAATGTGTCGTCTCATTCATTGCCTCCTCGCGTACACAGCTGCCAGCAGCCCCAGTATCACGATCGTAGCAAACGCTGTGAACGCGGGAACTGTAGGAGCAGGCGCGTGATCTGGCGCAGGTGCGTGCGTCGTCGATTCAGTGGGTGCAGATGACGCAGTCTCGCCCGGAAGCTGGGTGATCGAGAATCCGCCGCAGTCGGCGGCAAGTCTCATCAGTATCGGATTCCCTGTTTCACGATACGGTATCCATTCACCGTCCTCATAAACGATCCTCGAATTGAAGCCGGCAGTTCCACGTAGACAGACAGATGCGATTTCGTCAACATCCGTATCAGTCAATCCTACAATCAGACCAACGCTTATGAGATACCCAAGTTCCGTTTTCATGGCAGCCCCGAAATCAAAATCATCCGCAGCAACGCCGATCGCAGATTCAAGGTCATCCCATTCCCTGATATTTGATACGATTGCCGTATCATCGATTATGTCTGTCGATTCAAAAAATCCGATTGCGACCAGAACATCTGTGATCTCATCTTTTGCGCTTTCACTCAGAGACTCTGCATCATTCACAGTCACACTGACCACGGTCTCTTCCAGTGAGGTCCTATCAGCAGGTATGACATTGATCTGGATACCGCCTTTTCGAAGCAAATACGATCTCATGGTACGGCGTTCACCATCTTCCGTGGTCCAGCTTCCACTTCCTGATACCTCGAAATCCCAGCCAAGATCGGCGGAAGCATCGATATCGAGCGCAGCAGTATACACGTCTTCGGTCAGTCCGATTCCGATGTACGGCATGCTTTTGTGCACGTCTTTTGTCGGGATCTGTATTTTTACCGAAATGTGCTTGGCATCGTCCCATTCCCCCTCATTATAGTTGTGAACTCTATCAAGGATCACTGCGACATCCTGATTGTAATGCGAGCGGTAGATGATCGCATCGAGTTCTGTTCGTGTTTCCACTGGTTCTCCCGCACTTACGGCTCCTGTTATCACTGTGCTGTTATTCTCTGGAATTATAATCATCTGTGGTGTCGGCACTCCATCGATCTTCTCGCTCTCGACAGGAACTTCCTTTGTTTTGACGATAACGTCATCTGATTCAATCATTCCGGAAAGATTGTATGAAACTCCGGGCTTGTTCAATAAAACCTCAGTTGCAAACGAATCGGTTGGACTATAGCATGCTGATGCCGTGCTCGATAGAATCAGAATGCTGAGAATCATCAGTGTATCGAGTCCATACGCCGTTCTCTTTTTCATCATAGGCATCTCCTGTATTTCCGACAATCTCAGGCGTATAAAGCGAAGCAGTTCGTGATACTGCACCTGCAGCATTACCTAATGCATCTGTTATCTGCTCAGCATCGCCTGAAGCAAGAGAATATGTTACACTGGCAGCACCTGCACCCAAAAGGCCGTAAGCTGCCGCTTTCTTTGGATCATTATCTATAAAGTTCTTTACCTTGCTCTTTACAGCATCAGTTTTGCCCTTTATCACATTTACCATATCAGTTATATTCATCTGAAACACCCCCGCATAACATAATCTTATGCTAATCATAACTTATTAGTAGTATATCCATATATTAGTTATCAAAGTTTATAAAGCTTCCTACAACCCCAAAAA
Source organism: Methanobacteriota archaeon (assembly GCA_034658575.1). Classification (GTDB taxonomy): domain Archaea; phylum Halobacteriota; class Methanosarcinia; order Methanosarcinales; family Methanogasteraceae; genus Methanogaster_A. Next base: position 428 of record JAYEFK010000148.1, on the reverse strand, counting down.
CAGATATAAACACCCGCATTTAATAAAAGATATGGATATTTGGTATGTACCAGATTCTACAATTTCGTGCAACTACCCCTTCGCAACTCCGATCGGCACAACCTGCGCGACCTTGCACGCAACCCCTAACCGGTGCACGACATCGACAACGTCGGCGCTTGACTTGTACACCGCGGGCGCCTCCTCTGCAAGCACGCTTGGATGCGTCGCTTTCACAGTGATTCCTTTCGCGAGAAGTTCCTTCTCGATCTGCTCCCCCTTATACTTCCGCATTGCCGCTTTCCTGCTCCCGACCCTGCCTGCGCCGTGACATGCGCTCCCGAACGTGAGCTCCATCGCACGTTCCATGCCGCAGAGGATGTATGAAGGCGTGCCCATGCTTCCAGGGATCAGCACCGGCTGCCCGACGCTCCGGTACGCCTTCGGGA
>JAYEFK010000147.1:0-5789 GCA_034658575.1 Methanobacteriota archaeon | reverse complement strand
CTGATCCACTGCGCACTACCTGAGATCGACAAGGACGAGATCGACACCTCGACAGAACTGTTCGGAAAAGTCATGGCTGCGCCGCTTCTGATCGCGTCGATGACAGGCGGACATCCTGACACGTACCAGATCAACGAAGCGCTTGCGCTTGCAGCAGAGCATCTCGGGATCGGGATAGGGGTTGGGAGCCAGCGGGCTGCGCTTGAGAATCCTGAGCAAGAGGAGACGTTTCGGGTGGTTAGGGACTGTGCGCCCCATGCTTTCGTGTACGCAAACATTGGTGTTGTGCAGCTAACAGAGTACGGCATCGACGGCGTGGAACATGCAATCGAGATGATCGATGCCGATGCGATCGCGATCCACCTCAACTTCCTGCAGGAGGCGATACAACCCGAGGGCTGCACCAATGCACGCGGGTCTCTCGATGCGCTAAAGGATGTGTGCGATGCAGTCTCGGTCCCTGTGATCGCAAAAGAGACCGGCGCTGGCATCTCCCGCGAGGTGGCAGCAATGCTTGCGGCTGCTGGTGTGGATGCGATCGATGTCGGCGGCGCAGGCGGCACAAGTTGGGCTGGTGTTGAGTATTATCGTGCTCTTGCTCGCGGGGACTTAATATCCGAGCACCTCGGAGGGTTGTTCTGGGACTGGGGAATCCCGACAGCGGCAAGCATCGTGGAATGCTCATCCTGCGGTCTGCCAGTCATTGCGACAGGCGGCGTTCGCACCGGGATCGATATCGCGAAATCGATTGCGCTTGGCGCATCGCTATCAGGAACCGCGCTACCACTGGTTGCGCCTGCGATGAAGAACGCTGATGCGGTGATCGACCGGCTCTCACACATGATCTCGGAACTTGAGATTGCGATGTTCCTCTGCGGCTGCCCGAATGTCGCTGATCTGAAGACGGCTCCGGTGGTGATCGGAGGCGGGGTCAGGGAGATGCTTGACGCACGCGGGTTTTGACCACCCCACTCGCGGTCAGGCAAACTCACCTCATATCCAGGATTACCTTATCGATAATCCCACCAGGCGATATCTTTGATCCTGTGTACGTGTTTAGCTAACCACAAGATTGCACGGATTTTCACAAGAAAGTATGAAGAAGTAAGATATAAGGTATAAAACTAATCAGTGTCTCATGTCCAATACCATAATCTTGTGTTAATCTCGTGAAATCTCGTGGTTTTTTTCGCTGCATCTACATACATAGAGAAGTTACCGTCTTCAAACCCATACATTTTTATCGCTTCGGTTTGATCTGATACACGATGAGATATTGTGCCGAGATAACGATACAACTGAAGCAGGGCATGCTCGATCCGGAAGGGGAGACGATACAGCGCGCACTTACGCATCTGGGCTATGTGGTCAAGAGCGCTCATGCAGCGAAGAGATTGCTGATTGAACTGGAAGCAGATGACGCCGACGACGCCACTGGAATGGTGGATGAGATGTGCAGGAAGATGCTTGCAAATCCCGTGATCCACAATTACTCAATCGTGATACGATGAAGTTTGCAGTAATCAGGTTTGGCGGCAGCAATTGCGATTCAGATGTGCATCACATCTTAAATGATCTTCTCGGCGTATCCACCGATCTGGTGTGGTACAAGGACTCGATCGAGAGTTATGACGGCGTCGTAATCCCTGGAGGGTTCTCTTATGGAGATTATCTGCGTGCGGGCGCGATTGCGGCACAAACACCGATCATGAACTCGGTGAGGCGTCTCGCGGACAGCGGAAAGCCGGTCATCGGGATCTGCAACGGATTTCAGATCCTTGCCGAGGCAGGACTCCTCCCGGGTGCGCTCCGCACGAACGAGTATCCGAAATTCTGCTGCAAGTGGGTGAACCTGCGCGTCGAAAACACAGACACTGCGTTCACAGCGGGTTTTAAGGAAGGCGAGATTGTCAGGATGCCGGTTGCGCACAAAGAGGGCAATTTCTTCGCGGACGGTGCCGCGCTTAAGAGTATGAATTCGCACCATCAGATCGTGTTTAAGTATGTTGATCCGGACGGGAACGCCGCGGAGTGCGCCAATCCGAACGGCTCGGTTGAGAACATCGCTGGAATCGTTAACGGGTCAGGAAATGTCCTCGGGATGATGCCGCATCCTGAGCGTGCATCTGAGTCGGTACTCGGGTCTGATGATGGGCGCAGGATCTTTGAGTCGATGGTTGAGTATGCGGAGCAGGGATGACCTCGGATGCACATCTCAGAAAAGCACGAATCATCGCTGACTACCAGTTCGGACGCGGCGCGGGAGACGCGCTCTTCCCCGATGACGTGACATTCCGCTTGTCCACCACTGGCAGGATCAGGCAGGTGCTGCAGGGTAAAGAGCGCATCACAACGCTACGTGCAAGCGATAACATGTTCACACTCGGAAAACTAGGGAGCTCCCGGCTGCACACATTCCTGCCACCGCCTGGGATGCGCGTCGTTGTGAATGGTGATGCGGCTCCATTCGTTCGAGATGGAAAGACCGCGTTTGCACGACACATCACCGATGTGGATCCGATGATCCGGAGCTATGATGAGGTGCTCGTGGTGGATGAGAACGATCTCCTGCTTGCGACAGGGCAGGCAAAACTGTGCGCATCCGAACTGCTCGCATTCGAGCACGGGGTGGGAGTCGATGTGCGGATCGGGGTCGGAGAGGATTGAATTAATTCAGAGGGGGCTGCCAATTTATCTGGTGCGTTGGTTCTGACTCACATGTTTTCAGATATTCGAAACTCATGTATTTGATTGCAAGCTCCTGCAACACCGCAAGCCGTAATGTACCTTCATCCTCGGGCAACATTTATATCCCGACAGGGAACTGAAATTAACATACATTCACAGAGGAGGCTTTAGCATGGATTATGCAGAAATGTCAGATAAACTTGTAGACCTGTTAGGACTGAATGGAAAGCCGATAGCGGTTTCACTGATAAAGAGGGAGGAAGACATCCCAAAAGATTTGACAGAGGTCAAAAAACCTCGCCGGTACTGTCAGATGCTTCAGGATGCGCGATTCGAGGGTATCACAAGTCTTGCAACCGCGGACACCCACTCATGTAAAGGCGGTGCAGCAGCGATTGGGCTTATAGATTACGGTCCGAACTTAAAGACTGGCGCGCTGTACCATTACAAACTGAACAAGGAGGTTTCGCTCGGTGTTGCCAAGCGTGTGGTTGATCAGATGCCAAGACCAGCACCCGGCTCGACCGTCGCAACCGTGATCGCGCCGCTTGACAAGGCGCCGACCGATCCTGATGGCGCGAGACCTGACGTGATCGTGATCATGGCTGGCGTACTTGCAGCGAGAAGGGTCGTTCAGGCAGTGATCTACCAGCACGGCGGACGGTTCAACGCAAACTTCGCAGGCATCCAATCGACATGTGCAGACGCCACCGCATATCCGTACATCTCAGGGAACGCGAACGTCTCGATCGGGTGCGATGGCGCGGCAAAGAACGCCGGACTTTCCGATGATGAACTCGTGGTCGGGGTACCTGCAGAACTGCTTGAAGAGATCACCGGAACACTAAGTGAGTGTGCACCGGGATGGGACGACTGGCAGAAAGGGCGCATCGGTTACGTAAGGAAGAATATCTGATGATAGCTCGGAGGCTGTCGCGTCTTATGGCGCTGGCAGCCCTCCTGCTGTCAGGTACGTTTAACCTCGTCCCAAAACCCCCCACACCAGAAAAGATTTAATAAATGCGGGCGCAGTTCTGATCGGTGAACTACTAATGAAACGGGAACTGATGGACATTCTTGCCTGCCCGGTATGCAAGGGCGATCTCGAACTGAACGTGACCGAAGAGACTGATGAGATTATCGCTGGCACGTTATATTGTGGGAAATGTGATGAATACTATCCGATCGAGGATGGTATCCCAAACATGCTCCCACCAGACCTCCGCGAGTAACATGGATCAGCCAAAACAATCCTCACAGCAGATCATCCTGAATCGAACCCGGATCAATTCCATCGAATTGGAGACCAAACACGTTGAGTTGATAATGCCCCGCGGCAGGGACGTTAAATTTCCGATTGTGATCAGCAACTATGGCGCGCCAACACAGGTAAATCTCTCTGCCAGCAACGAGATTGAGGATTGTGTCAGGTTCCTGCACAATGATTTTGCCGCAGTCGGCAAGACGGTCGTGGATGCGATCGTGTATATCCGGACGCAGCGGCACGGAAGCATCGCTGTGACTGTAGGATATGGCGCGAATACAGACGGTTTCAACATCGACCTGATAGCAGAACCGTATCAGGAGATCGCTACAGACCCAGGTCTCGCAGTTCCGGGAGAGGAGGCGAGAGTATACAGGGAAGTGTCGCAGATATCTACCCATCCTGCAGTGAAAGTGGTTGCCGCGCTCGCATTCATTCTCGTAATCTTAAAGCTCTTTACAACTATGGTGCCCGGGTATGTCGGTATAGTATCAGCGATCCTGCTGCTGGTTATACTCATCATGTACAAACTATTCACAACTTCTTCGCAATGATCGCCTCTGCGATCTGGAAATCCTTGTACACCTGCATCTCGACATCCTGCTTCTGCGTGTATGGGAGCAGATCGGCACCCTCTGCCCGCCAGACATGAGCATAAAACCTGCTTAAAAAGTTAAAAACGTCGACCGGACCTTTGTTACTCTTCAAGTGGAGAAGACTGAGCGTACCGCTCTTTTTGAGAACTCGAAGTGCCTCAGAGATTGCAATCTCAGGTCCATCGATGGTGTCCATTCCGCAGGTGCAGAATACCGCGTCGAATGTTTCATCACCGAAAGGCAGCGACTGGACCATCCCCTGGACGCGATGAAGATTCTTGTACTTACTGTTTCTCAATCGATTGATTTTCAGAACATTCATGGAGATATCGATCCCGATAACCGTCCCGTTCTTGACCCATCTGGCGAGAAGCCCTGCGTTTCTTCCGGTACCGCTTGTCAGATCGAGTACCATGCCAGAATCGCCAAGATTCGTGGCTTTTATCAATTTTTTCCGTGAATACTGCTTTGAACCAAGCCACAACACATCATCGAGATCGTACAGCAATGCGAGGCGGTTGTAACGGTCTCTCGTCTTTCCAGTCTCTTCTAAATAGTCAGACATCTGTAAAAATCACTTCCGAACAGCATATCCCATATCTGATATCCTATCAGATAACTTGTCCGTCAGTTCCTCATTATCCTGGTAAAACAGCTCATCTCCGCAGACCGGGCAGATAAAATCGGTCTCGGATGCGGTATCGAAGAGAAATCGCGCGCATTTGTGCTCGCAGATGTAGAATACACCGTTCACCTCAAATTCGAGCCGCTCCTTTAAATTGTCAAGCAACCTCTCAAACTCGATATCCAGGCGGTCATCGAGGTTCTCCGGATAGAGCGTCCAGTGGTATGTTAGCCAGCCCGTATCCGGATTACGCTCTCTCCGATATCCTGCAAGGCGGTTCTCGTGCAGTTTAAAGAGCGTCTTCCTGATCACGTTTATATCCATCTCGATCTCTTCTGCAACGACCTCATCGACGATCTCTCCATCAGGCAGTTTCTCGAGGATATCTACGCCGTCCGCCCCGATGATCTTTACCAGATACTGGTGCACAACAGGGTCATCTATATCGATCAATCGATCACCCATTCATCGTCCTTGAAACTGTGTCTGTATTTCATGATCAAGAATCTCAACCAACCTTTTCAAGAGTTTTTCGGTCTTTCGTCTATAGTTTTCAAAGTTATATTCGTCCATGAAATCGTGAAAGAAATTCGCATGGATGGTTTCTGCATCGTTT
>JAYEFK010000146.1:4054-5793 GCA_034658575.1 Methanobacteriota archaeon | reverse complement strand
CCGCCGCAGAGGATGATTCCGGTTCTCATCTCACATCCGGTCCAGTTGTTTCATTATCTCGATTGCCTGTTTCTCATATTTCGATGATATCCGCTTGTAATCGGCATCTGAAACCGCGCCAGCGTCACGATCCTCTTCTAATTTATTAAGCACGGCAAGGATCGCCTTCTTCTTTCGTATCAGATCCTTTTCGGCCTGGGTAACCTCTGTGATGATCTCGTCCATCTCATCCCAGTCGCCCCCTCTCGGCTCTTTATCGTCGTCCTTATCCTCACTGCAAACAGAGCAAGATGCGCATGAGAGTTTATTTCCTCCGTCCTTCTCTCGCAGTCTATTATTTCTAACATGGATTATCGGATATGTCAGCGCAGCGATGACCAGCACCGCAATGATGCCATATGCAATCCACTTATTTGTATTAGCTGATTGCGGCTCTGATGATGTCTTCACGTGCAACTCCTTAAACGGCACACCACCGGTCCATTCGTACAGAGCTCCACTTCCCATATCTTCAGGATCCTGTTTTATCGCCACTCCATTCGCACCTGTCAGTTCGATACCAGTGTCTGCGCTGACATTCAGCGTGAACCTGGTGATCGGATACTTCATAACCGCTGGATCGAGATTCTTTACAAACTCGCCTGATTCGATAATCGGTACGGCGTACGTTATAGAGTACATCGCCATCGATCCTGGTGCAATCGTTGCATTCCAGCAGAGAACCTCACCCACCTGATCATAATCATTAACTGGGATTGTGGATGCATTCATGTTTTGGTGCCCCATCTTGTTCACATACATAATATCTGCATTCTCAGGGATAGCTACGCAGAGGTCATCTGTGTGATTCGAGTTCCCGTTATTTACGAATACAATAGTTTCCCTGGCTATTGCGGTGTCCCCTTCAGCACTGTAGCTCAGATCAAGCAGATATGCCCCTATGACCGTATCCTGCATCGCATACTGTGGGGAACCGACTGCATGGGGCGCAAGGGAGAGCAATAGGATACATATCAATAACATTTTCTTCATCATTGTAATTCCTCGTATTCTGGTATGGTTATGGCAATTTATAAAAGTATGTCTAAAAGCACTTTCTGCCGAGAACGTCACCGGCACCCACAGCACAGGTAGGGATTATTGATCACGAATCCGCGCCCATCACAAGTATCCGTAAAATCGATCACGAGGTTCTGCATCGATGGCGCGATCTTCTCGTCGATAATCGTCCTGATCCCGTCGAGATCGATCACAATGTCACTGCCGTTTCGGGAACTGCCCAGTTCAAGACCATAAGTTATGCCATGATTGCCCATTCCAGCCACATATATCCGCAGACCGCAATCGGCATGTTCCGGGCTGGCTTCGGCTTTGAGAATGGTTTTCAGTTCATCTGCTGCGGAACTGGTGATCGTTACCACGTTTGCCACCTTTGGGTTGCAAACGGGCTCGAAGGGATTTGAACCCTTGGCGAATGGGTTAAGAGCCCACCGCTCTGCCTGACTGAGCTACGAGCCCGTCTGTACGTGATGTGTTGGGTCATGCATGATGTGACTTCCTCCCCGCATCAAGATACGGGGCTTCCTGCTTCAACCATGAGGGTTTCCATGTCCACAGGCGTTAATTCGACACAGTCCGTGCCTACATACAGGTGTTTTAGTTCGTGCTCTTGCGACTTTACACGTGACAGAGCCATACGTTCACGCGACCAAGCGAGTCTACCCAACGAACGTAGTGAT
>JAYEFK010000146.1:0-3954 GCA_034658575.1 Methanobacteriota archaeon | reverse complement strand
ATGACCCAAAAGATCGCTGTTGATCTGGAAACCGGAAAAATCCCGGAGACGCTCCTCTTCTTCTTTCTCATCCCCCATCGATACCCAGACATCGGTGTACAGGACATCAGCGCCGGATGCCGCCTCGATCGGGTCGTCTGTGATCAAGACTCTACTTCCGAGTTCGTCAGCACGAGCCACGATCCCGGCATCCGGCTCGTATCCGGCAGGGCACGCTACCGAGAGGTTCATGCCGGTTATTGCACTTCCAAGTATCAGTGAGTTGCAGACGTTGTTCCCGTCCCCAATCCACGCGATGCGCAAGCCCTCCAAATCCCCTTTGCGTTCCCGGATGGTCAGCAGATCTGCAAGCAACTGGCACGGATGCTCCATATCAGAGAGCGCATTGACCACCGGGATATCTGCGCATCTGGCAAGTTCACGTACAGTCTCGTGGCGGTAAACCCGTGCCGTGATTACATGGACGTATCTGGAGAGCACGCTTGCAGTATCACAGATCGTCTCGCTCCGTCCGAGCTGGAGATCAGCGTAATTCAGGTAGAGCGCATGTCCCCCGAGTTCGGTCATCGCGACCTCCAAGGAAACCCTTGTGCGTGTGGACGGCTTTTCAAATATCATGGCAAGACTCATGCCTTTGAGCACATCCGTGTACGAATCGCGTCTCTCTTTCATCTGGACAGCCAGATCGAGGAGCTCATATATCTCCTCGCGCGTCAGGTCTGATACGGAGATGAGATGCGTCATGCAGTTGTTACCTCGCAGCCATTCTCGGTGACAATCATGGTATGCTCTGCCTGGGATACGAGCGCACCGGTGACCTCCCGCAGGATAGGATACGGTTTGATGAGTCCTGCTTTTGTCAGTTGCCTGAATGTGAGATCGATCTTCTCTCCGGAAAACCATCTTCTCGCAAACGGGAGGTTTTTATACTCCATCATCTCCTTTAGCAGTGCCCTTTCTCTTGGAATGCGCGAAAGCGTGGGTTTTTCTGTCGTCACGTGGTAAATCTCCCATCTCGTCGCATCCCTTACCTTTCCTTCCCCCTCAGTAGCGAACGGCTCGATTGCGACCACCTGCCCATCGTGAAGCACAGTTCCGGTGCGTGCATGTATGTTCGGGATGCTTGGTGGAGCATGTGCCTGGTATTGTTCGAGTCCGTGTCCTGTGAGGTTTGAGATCGGTCTGTATCCGAACTCACCGATCGTCTCCTCGATTGCTGCCCCGATCTCCCTTGTATCGATCCCGGCGTGGACCACACCGATTGCGCTCTCAAGCGCCGCCCTCGACGCGTCCACGAGTTCGGGATGGTCTGAAAGATCGACTGTCATGGCAGCATCCGCGATATATCCATCGACGTGGACCCCGATGTCGAGTTTTACCATATCCTCGCCGAATACCGCTGTATCGTCTGCGCCGGGCGTGTAGTGCGCAGCATCCTCGTTTAGCGAAAGGTTGCACGGGAATGCAGGCTGTCCGCCGAGATCGCGTATCAGATTCTCTGCAAAGACCGCGGTCTCAAGGATGCTCGCTCCGACTGTTATTCTCTTTGCGGTCTGCTCCCGCACCTCTGCATGGATCTTTCCTGCCTGCCGATACTTCTCAATCTCTTCAGATGTGTAATATGTATTCATGGTACCCCTAAAAAAATAAGACCGCCCGCAACTACTGATTCGCCGGGCGGCAAGCGTTCAAACTGGAATTTCAGTCCATTTTGAGTATATCAAGTGCTCTCTTGACGTCTTCTGCCTTAACCGTCTTTCTGCCAGCGTGTTTCGTCTCGATAATCGCTTCCTTAGCGATTTTCATCCCGATCGCCTCGAGTTCCTCAGTCAAAGCGCTGCGTGCTGATTCGCTGACCCTAATGTCGCCTTCGGATGCAGCCCGTATAAGTCGCTCAACTGGAGCCAATGGTAGTATTTTCTTTGCCATTTGTTCTTACCTCCTTATGTGGTATGATTCCGTCCGCAATCGAACGGTATGTGTTCGGTTTCATGCACCGACACCAAGCATAGAATTATGCACAGAATAGAACCCTATTCCATAACCATATCCATACTTGGTATTGCTATGAACTTACTTTTTGAAATAAGTCCTATATATACTTTTTGATCCACATCTGCGCAACATTGAAAAATATCTTTGAGAAATTCAATTTATGATCTCTCGACATGATGAATCATGCTGTAAAGAAATTCATTGAAAAGATTCATAGAAACGATCATAAGATATTGGAACGAAGGGGGGTTGAACATGATAACCATAACAGGGTTGAAACTTGCGAACCCAACGATCCTCGCCGCTGGAATCCTCGGCAGTACTGGCGCATCGCTCCTGCGAGTGGCGGGCAGCGGCGCAGGCGCAGTCGTCACAAAATCGATCGGACGCTCGCCTAATTCCGGGCATCCGAACCCGAGTATGATAAAAATCGAATGTGGTTTCCTTAACGCGCTCGGTCTGCCGAATCCAGGGTATCAACAATATCGCGAAGAGCTGGTGACCGCAAAGAAAGGCAGAGTTCCGGTGATTGCAAGTATCTTCGGCGGAAACGCATCTGAATTCGTCGAGGTTGCGCTCGGACTCTGCGATCTTGCGGACGGGATCGAACTGAACCTAAGCTGCCCGCACGCAGGCAGATACGGCGCGTCCATCGGCATCGATCCGTCTCTTGTCCGGGAGATCACATCTGCGGTCAAGGACGCGGTTAACATTCCGGTCTGGGCGAAACTGACGCCGAATGTCACAGATATCACAGAGATCGGGCTTGCCGCACAGGAAGGAGGTGCGGATGCTGTTGTTGCCATCAATACCGTGCGAGCAATGGCTATCGACATAGAATCGGGCTTTCCAATACTCGGAAACCGGTTCGGCGGGCTTTCAGGAACTGCGATCAAACCGATTGCCGTAAAATGTGTCTACGACCTGTATGCTGCGCTCGACATACCAATAATCGGGGTCGGCGGGGCCTCTACGTGGCAGGATGCGGTTGAGATGATGATGGCTGGAGCAAGCGCTGTGCAGGTCGGGTCTGCGGTGAGTGGAGGGATCTCGGTCTTTGCAGAGATTGCGGACGGGGTTGGGGATTACTGCCATGCGCACGGGCACGAGATCCCGGATATCTGCGGGATCGCGCATAAGATGTAGTATCGGTAGATGCAAGGATTCGGAATAGTTGACACGAACAATACAGTCTTCTCAGAATTGGAAAAATATGTGGTAACCAAATTGTACTTACTCGAGTATTGTGCGGATATCCGCATATAAAACCGCCGACTAAGGACGAGGCGGTTTCCCGCCTCTCCTCGTCTCAGAACGGTACGGGAAAGTTTCCCTTCATACCGCTCAAGCATCTCATAACCCTTTCTGTATCGGGCAGCAATTTATTCCTGTTTCTGTGGCATTTCGTTAATATAATCTCAGCATTCACGCGCATAGCCCATCCTGCAGTTTATCCCATCCCGTTTTGTACCATTCGGTCAATTTCAGAGCTTTCTGTCTGAATTTCCTCAGTTTGAAGTACTCGATATCGAGATAAGGATTTTTATCCAGCTTCAGACCGATATGTCTAACGATTTTCGTGTCTGAGAAGAGTTTTAGCCGGTTATTCTTCGTAGAGAACACCCAGTTCCGTGTTCCTTCGCCATGCCAGTATTTTCTGGCAATCCACGTATTGGATTTGTTCGGATGTCTCCTCTTAGCCCAACTCCAAAGCATATTCCACATTCTATGATCCAGATTGCTGAATACCTCTTTAGATATGACTGACCGATGATAATTCGACCAGCCAACGATGATGGGGTTCAGAGCGTTGATGAGGTTCTCCTGTTTCCATGCTTTCCCCCGTTTGATCACGTCACTGATCTTTCGAGTGACTTTCCCAATCGACGTCTTAGATGGCTTTACCAGGAGCTTTCCCTTGTATTTACGGAAGTTCCAGCCCAAAAAGTCAAAGCCGTC
>JAYEFK010000145.1:0-5815 GCA_034658575.1 Methanobacteriota archaeon | reverse complement strand
AAAGCGGAGCCGGGAGTATCGGAGTATTGCCAGCAACCATGAGCACAGCCATCGTCTCGCCGATGGAGTTACCCATCCCGAGTATGACTGCTGCGACGATTCCTGACCGTGCGCTTGGCAGGATCACTTTCCGGATCGTGTGCCAGTGCGTTGCACCAAGCGCGAGTGATGCTTCCTTGTACTCACGCGGAACAGACCTGATCGCATCATCCGTGATGCTGATGATATGCGGAAGCGCCATTATCGCAAGGATGATCGATCCTGCGAGAATAGAGAATCCATATCCTCCGAAATGGTACCTGATGAACGGAACCAGCAGCACAAGCCCTACGAACCCGAGAATCACGGATGGGATGCCGACCAACAGTTCAATTGCATGTTTGAGTACCGACCTTGTCCACGACGGCGCAATCTCGGCAAGAAATACCGCACACATAAGTCCGAGCGGCACTGCTATGATAAGCGACCCTATCGCAACGTAGAACGATGCCACAATCATCGGAAAAATACCGTATGACGGTTCTCCTGATATCGCTATGGGGTTCCAGTCCATTCCGAGACAGAAATCGATGATCCCCACTTTTATGAATACGGAAAGTCCCTCTTTTAAGAGAAAGATAATTATCAACGCAACGATCAAGACCGCGGTCGCTGCCGATAGGAAGAGAAGGAGTTCGATGATTTTCTCGCTGGTTTTCATTCTAACTAACGTCCATAAGTTATTTTACAGGTAAGCAGCACACGCGCGAAATCGAGTAAGATGAATCGCTGGTTGCCATCATCAGTGGTACAACGGTTCGTTTCTGCATTTTCGATATCGCCACCACCACGTAGGCGATCGGTGCACATATACTTTACCTTAATAAGTATATAGGATATCCGTATGCTATATATCTCCCAATTTTTTGTTTGCGGTGCTTCCGGAAACGTTCGGAGCTGCAGGGCTTCTCGGATCGGTTCTTATCCGATCCATCCGTGATTTTCGAGAAGCCTAAAATCGGAAACATTGAAACATCTTAAGTAGAATCACCTCATAACAATCAACACCAATACGGGGGCGATCAGATGAGCGTCAAAGGTCTCGACAAAATATTCAAACCAAAGAGCATCGCAGTGATCGGGGCAAGCAACACGAAGGGCTCGGTCGGTTACATGCTGCTGCACAACCTGATCGGCGTGGGCTACGAGGGCGTTGTGTATCCCGTGAACAACAGACGTTCAAGCGTTCAGGGGATACATGCGTACAACAGCATCTCGCAGGTACCGACACGCATCGATCTTGCGATCATCGCAGTTCCGGCGACGCAGGTACCGGATATTCTGGAGGAGTGCGGAGTTGCCGGGGCAGGCGGCGTCATCATAATCTCGGCGGGCTTTAAGGAGATCGGGGACGAGGGCAGGAAACTTGAGGAACGGATCGGTAAAATCGCAAGAAGTTACGACATCCGGATCATAGGACCGAACTGTCTCGGAATTATCATGCCGCGCCTTAACTTAAACGCAAGTTTCGCGCATCTGATGCCCGAGCACGGCAGCGTCGCATTCATCTCCCAGAGCGGCGCACTCTGCACGGCAGTGCTCGATATGTGCGCTCACCGCCATATCGGGTTTAGCGCGTTCGTATCGATCGGCTCGATGCTGGATGTCGACTTCGGCGACCTGATCGACTACTTCGGGATGGATCCGGCAACAAGCAGCATCATGCTCTACATCGAGTCCCTCAAAGACGTGCGTGAGTTCATGAGTGCGGCAAGACACTTTGCAAAGAATAAGCCGATCATCGTTGTCAAGTCAGGCAGGTTCGCAAGATCCGCAAAAGCAGCCGCCTCGCACACAGGTGCCCTTGCCGGCGATGACCACTTCTACGATGCCGCATTCAAGCGTGCAGGCGCAATAAGGGTGCTTGAGATCGAGGACCTCTTCGACTGCTCGGAAGCACTTGCATTCCAGACGAGACCGCGTGGACCGCGTCTTGCCATCATCACAAACGCAGGCGGTCCCGGCGTTCTTGCGGCAGACCGGCTGATCGATAAGGGCGGCGTTATCGCAGAACTCTCTGATGAGACTGTGGAAGCTCTTGATACGGTGCTTCCTCCGTTCTGGAGTCGCGGGAATCCGGTTGACATCCTTGGTGATGCAACGCCTGAGCGCTACCGGGATGCGGTCACGTATCTACTTCAGGATAAGAATATCGATGGCATCATTGTGCTTCTGACACCGCAGGCGATGACAGATCCGGACGGTGCTGCAAAACTCGTTTCAGAGGTCGCCAGCGGGAATATGCCACATTACAAGCCGCTTATTACGTCGTGGATGGGCGCAGACGCGGTGGAGTCCGGAAGAGACATCTTCGAACGAAACGGCATCCCGAATTTCGAAACACCTGAGCAGGCTGTCGATGTCTACCTGCAGATGTACCAGTACACCAAGAACATCGCATCCCTCTACGAGGCGCCCGGCGACATTGTGAGAACGTTCACCCCGCGGCGGGATGAAGCGAAAAATCTCTTCAGAACGGTTGCCAGCGAGAAGAGAACCACCTTAACCGAGACCGAGGCAAAAGCCGTGCTTGATGCGTACCATATCCCGGTCGCAAGGATGCTTGTCGCGAAGAGCGCCGATGCGTGCGCCAGTCTTGCAAGCGAGATCGGATTTCCGGTGGCTGTGAAGATCCTCTCTACTGATGTGACACACAAAACCGATGTGGGCGGCGTGATACTCGATGTAGCAACGCCAGAGGATGCGAAAATCGCATTTGAGCGCGTGGTTGCAAATACGAAAGCGAGCCAGCCCGATGCCCTGATCACCGGCGCAACAGTCCAGAAGATGATCGACAGGGACCAGGGTTACGAGATCATCATCGGCTCCAAGTTCGATTCCTTATTCGGTCCTGCGATCCTCTTTGGTGCGGGCGGAACCGCTGTCGAACTGTTCAAGGATCTGACACTCGGCTTTCCGCCACTGAATCAGGTTCTTGCACGGCGCATGATCGAGGATACCAAAATCTACAGTCTCCTGGAGGGATTTCGCGATAAACCGCCTGCGAACATACTTTTTATCGAGGAGACGCTTGTTAAAATATCGTACATGCTCATAGACTTCCCGGAAATCGTCGAGATGGATATCAACCCGATATACGTGGACGATAAATCGATCATTGCGCTCGATGCACGCATCATCATCGACCCGAAAAAGGTTGGTCCCGCGATACCGCCGGGAAAGCACCTCATCATCAGCAGGTACCCGACGAAATACCAGCAGAAGTGGGTGAACAAGGAGGAAATCGAGATCGTGCTCAGGGTGATCCGCCCGGAGGATGAAAAGCTCTGGATCGACCTCGTGAATTCGTTTTCCAAGGAGACGGTGCGGTACCGGTTCTTCGGACCGCAGTCCTTCGACCACAGCATGGCTGTGCGGTTCTGCAACATCGACTACGACCGCGAGATTGCGATTGCGGCGTTTGTGAAAGAGGATGGTGAGACCCGGATGGTCGGCGTTGGAAGACTGATCACCGAGCCAGGAGAAGAGACCGGTGAGTTTGGGGAGGCGGTCACAGACCGGTGGCAGGGACGCGGGGTCGGCGGGAAACTGCTGGATATGGTAATCGGGGTCGCAAGAGACTTCCGGCTACGGCGGATATGGGGCGAGGTGCTCTCTGATAACCAAAATATGCTCGGGTTATGCGAAAGCCGCGGTTTTGTGATAGAGCCTGCGCGGGAGCCCGAGATGATGCATGTGACGCTGGAGCTGTGAGGGACTGTCGCGTCTTGTGCCGCTTGCGATCTTTTTGGGTCTCAGGTATCCCGCGTTGCAGTGACTAAAACCCATGAGACTTTTTGATATTTTCGAAATAAGATTTTGGAAAACCACAGAGAGCACAAAGGGACACAGAGGCGGCAAAAGAGAAAAATAACAACTCTTTGTG
This sequence comes from Methanobacteriota archaeon, assembly GCA_034658575.1. Classification (GTDB taxonomy): domain Archaea; phylum Halobacteriota; class Methanosarcinia; order Methanosarcinales; family Methanogasteraceae; genus Methanogaster_A. Next base: position 1,890 of record JAYEFK010000145.1, on the reverse strand, counting down.
ATCCTCTGTGGTTTAATCTTCCTTAACGCCGAAGGCGTCGATACTCGATCTTGAGAATGTCGACACCACATTACCATGACCAGATCATCCGGAAGGGTGAAAAAGTGTGTGCAAGTTATTCAGCCGATTACACAAGCGTGTAATCAATGTCTCGCTTATCAGAGTCGGTGATGACCTCAAAATCTTCGAGATATCTGCTTCCCACTTCCGCCGGGGATGCTATGGTAGCAGAGAGGACATAGATGTTGAAATCCGTAGTCGAAACGCGTTTTAGCCTTTTCAAGAGCAGTCTGAGTTGATTCCCTCGATATGTGTTGTCGGTGAGATGAATCCTGGTTTCGGAAAATAACGCCACGCCATACTTTTTACCACGTAGTAATGTGACTTTCAAAAGTATTGGGACTCTTGGGTGGTATGCTATGCTTTATTCGCTCTGGAAAGATCCTCGAGAGTGGTTAGAAAATTATAATATGCGAGCTATATCGGAAATAGTTAATTCAATGGTGAAATGCCGATTTGGCGCGCCGATGAGGAGGAGACTCGATTCGCGGAAGGAGGCTGAGACGCGGCTGAAACTTGTGGGGCATAATATACGAAGTGAGGTATCTGGAGGTTATGGGTGACGTGGTGCCGCACTGGCGTGGGGGGTATATAAAATCAAAACATTTGGGACTACACAGAGTCTTCCGGATTGGACATCATGGTGCAGGAGAGATTGGGCAAACGAGTGGGAAACTGCGGCATTACGTATCCGCGGGCGATACAAGCTGACGCTCGGTACAAGAAAAAAAAAGAAAAGGGATAGGCGATTGCTCGCCTATACGCCTGCTGGTATAACCAGACTGCGCTCGCCTGCTGGTCGGAACGTTCGCATCGCACCTCTGGCGTACTCCTTCCTGGTGTGGGAGAAGTCAAACATCAGTGCCGGGTCAGCGAATGTCACTTTGATCAGTGGGTTGCAGCAGTATGCATTGTGGTTGCCTGAGTGTGCAGACTGTGTGATACCTGCGTACTCACCCTGGTGACCTACGTTCATTGCGTAGTTGGGGTAGTTTGCGCCACGGAGTTCGAGGCACTCGCCCTGATCGCCCTGGTACGAGCAGACGTTGGTTGCACCGCACTGGTCTTGCAGGTCGTATCCGAAGAATCCGAGTCTGCCCCAGCCTTCCTTGTGCAGGTACATCGACATGTACCATCCGGAGAGTGCGACCTGTGCGTTACCGGTTGCGATACCGGTTGTGCATGCGCTTGCTGCTGCCATGACACCTGCACGCTGCGATCCACCGAAGTGGTCCTCAAGAAGCGTTGGGTAGTCCTCGTAGCACTCCATAGCGTTTAAGGTAACCTCGGTTGCAAGGTCGGTTGCGGTTGCAAGGTCGTTTGGTGCGGTTCCGTCTTCTCCGTACTTGTTCAGTGCGTAGTCGTATCCGTAGTACGTGAAGTCATCCAGCACATCGTTGGTGTATGCTGCTGTTGCGTACTGCGTGAATCCGACACCACCTGACATGTATGATCCAAGCCAGATCTGGTCGTAGAGCATCGTGCCGGTTGCAACAACTTCAAGTGTGCACCTGACCGGGTCGTCCGGAGCGATTCTCTGTGTCTGACACATGTCAGCGCAGTAACCAAACGATAGTCCTCCTGGCTCGTTTGGTGATCTTGCTCTCCTCGCTGGAAGCATCTCAGACATCTGGACTGCTGCCGCATGCTTTGCCGCAAACGCAAGGTCTGCTACTGCAGCCTCACCAGCGCACATGTTGTATGCCGCAATGAACGACATACCGATCTGCATTGCACTCCATCTGGATGTGTTACCACCATCGCAGGAGCGCACAACAATTGTTGGAATGTGTACTGCCTGCCATGTGGTCTTGCCGATTGCAGCCTTGA
>JAYEFK010000144.1:0-5839 GCA_034658575.1 Methanobacteriota archaeon | reverse complement strand
TTTTTAGACGAGATTCAGCGAATCGAAGGGTGGGAATCGTACATCAGAAGCATCTATGACGAATTCAAAGGGAAAATAAAGATATTCGTCTCTGGTTCCACCTCAAAACTCACGGAATCCGAACTGAGCCATCTGCTGACCGGAAGGCATCTCACAACCCGGGTCTTCCCGCTTGGCTTTGGGGAGTTCCTGCGCTTCAAAGATGTTGGCTATGGGGGAGAATACCTGACAGAGAAGGATACAGCGACGATCAAGGAGATGCTCCGCGAGTACATCTTGTTTGGCGGATTTCCAGAGGTTGTTCTTTCCGAATCAAACAAAGAATACCTTGCCCAAACACTTTTCACCGATATAATTAGCAGAGACGTTGTTTCATCGATAAAAAAGAAAAGAGACGTCATAGAGGATTTGTCGTACTTCTTAGCCTCGAACATCGGAAAACCCATAAGTTTTTCGAAGATGTGCGGCATGATGAACTCCAGAGGGGTTAAAATATCGGTTCCGACACTGGAGAGGTATTTTTTCATCATGAAGGATGCATTTCTCTTCTTTGACATCAGAATCTTCTCGTACAAGGTTAAAGACCAGTTGCAATATCCGAGGAAGATCTACGCTATGGATCAGGGGTTTGCCAATCTTTCCGGGTTCAGGTTCTCTGAAGAGATCGGAAGATCGATGGAAAATCTTGTTGCGGTCGAGTTGCTCAGGATGAAATCAGTTAGTCCCCTGCTTGAGATCTATTACTGGAAGGATTACCAGCACAGAGAGGTTGATTTCGTTTTAAAAAACGGTTTAAGGATAGAGCAGCTGATTCAGGTGACGTACGCCGGAAGCAGGGAAGATATCGCAGCAAGAGAGATCAAAGCACTGGTGAAAGCGGGGAAAGAACTCAATTGTGATGATCTGCTCGTGATAACATGGGATTACGAATCAAACGATGGTGCGATCAAGTTCTTACCACTGTGGAAGTGGTTATTGTTCCGTAGCATGGTGGAATGAACCTCGACGCCAACCTTTTTTCCAAAAAGGTTGATCAAAAACATCCTACCTTCGGTAGGATTGCGAGGTGCCGCTGACATTATAGCACAAGTCGGGCGGGCGGCTGCTGGCTGCGATCTGAGGCGCGATCACGGCGTCCGCGGTGGTAAATTTATGTGGCTCCTCGGGGTCGGGGCGTATATGACTGGCTCGGTCTCGAACGGATAGAACGCCACTTCACCCCATCCACCTTAAGTATCGTAGATGCTTGCATCGATCGTGGTGTTTCATTCCTGCGCCCCAGTAGTTGTGCTTTGCTTCGACAGATTGGTATTGTAGAACTGCCGCCCCCAGCCACCACTCGCAACGTTGTATTTACCGTTCGTGATGATGTTGTTGTAACTGATGTTGTTGCCTATCATTATGTTTTCATCGCAGAGACCGCGAAGAACGCAGAGTTACCCCTTCTCTGTGCCCTCCACGTACTGTCAACAGATTTGCTAACGCAATTTCGCGGTCAAATTCCCTGCTTTAACCCACTTAATCCCAAAATAAAAAAATAGGGATCATCGAATATATTCGATGATCGGTCCCCTGTGACCTCTGCCAATCACTGGCATCGGTTCCATCTGTTTTATTTCACCCTCTGCCGCGCGGATCGGGACACGCTGCTGCTGTGCCTGCCCAAGTATCTGGGCTGATTCGACGCCGGTCATGATTGCCATCACACGCACGCCGCCTTCGTGATCTTCCGCAATCCTTGCGCCCCAGATAACGTTCGCATCCGGTCTTAATTCGTAGGTGAGCGAACTTGCGATCTCCTCTGCTTCCTTAAGCGTGAGATCAGGTCCGCCTGTGATGTGCACGAGGCAGCCGGTAGCGCCCCTGTAATCCACATCCAGCAGCGGGTGGTTCAGTGCCGAACGGACCACATCGCTTGACTTGTCCCGCGTCTTCGACTCGCCAAAGAGCATCACTGCAACCCCTCCGCAGTTCATAACCGTCCTCATGTCGGCATAATCGAGGTTTATCAGCGAGTCCTGTGTAATCGTATCGGATATGCCCTTGACGGTCTCGGAGATCAACTGATCCATCACTGAAAACGCCTGTTTCATCGGCAGATTCGGCACGTAATTGAGCAGACGGTTGTTATCGAGCGCGATCACAGTGTGCGCAGCTTCACTCAACTCCTGAAGTCCGGTCTCTGCTTTGATGACGCGAGCACGTTCCACATGGAACGGCGTGGACACCATTCCAACAACGATTGCGCCACAGTCTCGTGCGATATCAGCGACCACCGGTGCAACCCCGGTGCCTGTGCCGCCACCCATGCCAGCAGTGATAAAGACCAGATCAGACTCTTCAAAAACCTCGCTCAGCGTTCCGCGCGCAAGTTCGGCAGCCCGCCTCCCGACATCAGGATCTCCTCCCGCGCCAAGACCCCGCGTGATCGATTTGCCGACCAGAATCTTCTTATCAGCCCTGCATCGATCCAGATCCTGCTTATCGGTATTGATTGCGATGATATCCACGCCATCGATGCCGATGTCATACATTCTGGTCGATGTGTTATTCCCTGCGCCACCGCAACCGACGATCATTATGCGTGGCGTTCCAAGTAGCTCTGTATTAGCGAACTCCTCTATCTCTTTGTTGGATTGCCGATACAGGTCTTCCTTCTCAGTATACCCTAGTGCGTTGTTTACAATTGTTTGCATTTCCGTCCCCTCATGACATTCTATGCGTTTTGCATCCCTGTTTTATATAGTAGATGCCTAAATAGGATTGATATTAATCACATATATAGTTTGCGTGACGATGGAGCCTATCCACTAATTCATAATCCGCGCTGTACCTCAAGAATCTTATCAGATCTCTGGTAAAATCAGTCATCTAATAATTATCCCGATTGTGGGATATTCCCATTTCCTTCTTTCATACATTCTACATCAGCAATGATATTATCAAACCAAACAAACCACAATTATATTTAAGCCCATCCACCGTAAGGTTTTGGTTTTGTCGATGCGCTGGAAATTTCCGGGGGCTCGATCGAACCGTAACATTTAAAAGTAATCGGTTCGTATATCGCAGTGTCGCCGCATGATGCGGCAGAGGAGGCATTACATGTCACAGAGCAATGGTTTGATAACCGAACGATATGACCCAAAAGGCATGCGTGCGCATGCGTTCCACCTATTTTCATGTGTGACCCTTATAATCACCGGCTGGTACATGGCAAAGCAGTTCAATATGTGTACGACGGATGCATGGCATCTCATCCCGTATGAGAACGTGCGCTTGTTCCACATGTTCGCCGCGCTCATATTCATCATAGCAGTCTGGATATTCACCATCTACAACCTGCTTACGAGCGGGCATCTCCTTTCGGAGATATTCTTCATACCTGATGCGATCCAGCTGAAGAATATGATTCTCAGCCTCTTTGGTAAGGCAGAGTATCCGCGATACGTCTCCGTCGACCAGGAGACCGGGCACTACAAAAACAAGTTGCATCCGGCAATCAAGCTACTGGTGATACCAGAGAACATCGCTATAGTCCTGATCGTGGCAACCGGAGTGATTATGTACGCTCCTGAGTATGCGTTCTGGCATACGTATATTGAACCTGTGATCCTCTCTTACATTGGATACATCTCTCCATGGTTCAACATGTCCCCGATCGGATTTGTGCGCACGGTTCACCTGTGGGCGATGTACTGGTTCATAGTCGAACTCGCGCTGCACTTCGGATTGCTTGGAATGGATCCGAGAACCATGAAGTACTTCAATGCAGTCTTCGTAAATGGCAAGGAAGAGCTGGACAAGTACACCGAGATCACAAGAGCGCCACACAAAGAGAAGCCAGCCAAGAAGGGACATCATCCACTGGTAGTTCTGAAGTGAAGATAAAGGGAAAGGCATGGATATTCGGGGATGACATCGATACCGATGCGATAATCCCCGGCAAATACCTGCGCACCACCGATATGCAGGTATTTGCCGATCACGTGCTCGAGGGTATCGATCCCGGATTTGCAGGGAATGTTAGGCGCGGCGATATCATCGTCGCCGGCATGAATTTTGGATGTGGCTCATCGAGAGAGCAGGCAGTGCTCGCGATCAAACATGCCGGGGTGGCATGCGTTGTGGCGGCATCCTTTGCGCGCATCTTCTTTCGAAATGCCATAAACATCGGACTTCCGATCATCGAGACCGGAACGATGGTTCCCTGCAACGAAGGGGATCTGGTTGAGATCAATATCGAAGACGGTACTGTAACCGCGGGGAGTCGCGAGTACACAGGGACGAAGATGCCGGATTTCCTGCTCGAGATCCTGATGGATGGCGGTCTCGTCGCGCACCGCAAGAAACAGTCGGCAAAGGAGCGGTTCGGCAGGCGGTCGGGCGCATACTCGAAGAGCAGCATCCTCTCGGACAAGGATCACCTGAATCTAATCGTTGACCTGACCGCGCCCGGGGGGTCTGATAAAGTGCTGGATGTTGCGACAGGGAATGGATTTCTTGCGTTTGAGTTTGCAAAACGGGTTTCCGGTGTCATCGGCTGTGATATGACCCGGGATATGCTTCTAACCGCTGAGCGCATACAGAAAGAGCGCGGGATTCGCAATGCAGATTTCAGGGTAATGGACGCGGAATCGCTCGGATTTGAGGATGAGTCGTTTGATATTGTATCATGCAGGTTCGCATTCCACCATTTCACAGATCCCGGAAAGGCGGTATCAGAGATGGCTCGTGTCTGCAAAACCGGCGGGAAGATCGTGCTCGTGGACGGACTCTCTTCGGAGGACGCCGCAAAGAGCGAATACCACAACAGAATCGAGCAACTCCGTGATCCGTCCCATGTCCGCCTGTATTCAGAGCCGGAACTGGCAGGGATGCTTAAGGATGCGGGGCTCAAGATTATTCATGCGAGAAACTGGGATGCCGACTTCTATTTCGATGAGTGGATAAAGATTGCAGATCCTGGGGAGGAGATCGCTATGGAGGTTGAGTGTATGATGGCTGATTCGGTCGAGGGGGATAAAATCGGTCTCAGGGTTCGCTTTGATGATGATGATGGGGGACTGCTTTTTACGTATTCTACGGTGATTCTGGTGGCTGAGAAAGAGTGATCTCGGGGGTTTTGGGAGTTTCGTCGTTCACCTTCGAGCCGATTTACCAAAACTGTTTGAAAATCAAGTGATTTATCACCGCGGAGGGCGCAGAGTTTTGAGATCGTTTTCAACCCTTTGCGTGGCTCTGCGTGATATGCGGTAGAATCTAATGCATGACGTCTCCACCTTTGCCTGATGCCCCGCTGTCAGCCTGATGACCTTACCCAAAAACTGCTCATACACGTTCCCAAGGATTTCAACACCGAGAACTGAGAACTCATAAGGCGATTTCGGATAATACAGACTCTGGATAATAGCTTTCAAGACCTTATCATCAATCTCCAACCGGAGTGTTACCGCGTCTGCCCCAAAATCAAATATACCGCTGTTATATTTCGATTCCGCAAGTCTGAAACGATTCAGCAAATCCGGGTAAACGCCAGTGGATTCGGCTGTCGATTGCAACTGCCCGTCCGGTTCGATCCCCCGATCCTCGCAGATCCGCAGGAAGATGATCCGGTCTATGATCTTCTGCACTGCATAGTTTAACTCGTAGATCGACACATCGGGATTCCGAAGAGCGATGTTCTTAGCAAGCATCTCACGCCAGCTCTCGATCTCCTTCAAGAATTCGCTATCAACCTCAGCAGTGCCCCTCTTGCCTTTGGTCGATTGCGCATACCGGTCAAAGCTTCCTTTGAGAATCGCATCCTTGGAAAAGACATCGTATATCTCATCAAACT
>JAYEFK010000143.1:0-5895 GCA_034658575.1 Methanobacteriota archaeon | reverse complement strand
CCCCATTCAATAAAAACCTCCCTGCCCGTGCGGGTGCTCATTAGTATGAAAATAGTTGACCACCCCCGCATCGAAAACTATATCCCACAGAAGTAACAGAGCAACAGCCAGATGAAAAAGCGAATATCGATATTACTCGTGCTAACGCTCCTGCTGACCATGCCCGCGGCAAGCGCAGGCTGCGTCCATGTCACCCAGACGCTGATAGAGTTTCAGGATGCAGACGCCGTGTTCACACTCGATTACGATCTCGACTTTCTCGCAAAGATCTATGTCATGGCTTTCGGCAGCGCAAAGATAGTGCCCGAGATCGAGGCACGGTTTGTATCATTCGATGAGGATAATGTTACGATAGAGCAACTGGATTATGAACGGGCAGTCGTAATCGTAAAGAACGTTTCGCACTACAATGACGGATATTATTTCCATAACTCACACGATTTTGGGATAACCATGGAAAAACTGGTTTTGGATCCGCCTGATGGCTCCCCGAGAGTATACTTAAATACCAATAGCACCCCAAGCCTATTCTACGCGGATGTCTGGGACTGAACCGTACTTTGCCAACCCATAATTCTCTTCTTGCTGACTTTCGCAAGTTTACCGGATAATTCTTCGGCATCAGCCGCAGCCAGATCTGCTTGCGTCTTTATGCCCGCGGATTGCAGTTGCGTTGCAATAGCGTCCCCGATACCTACGACATCGGTCAAGCCCTTTTTCTTCCCCTTCCCTGCCGCTGCCTTTTTGCTTTTGCTTTTACTTTTACTTTTAGCACCGGTTTTCCTGCTCGTTTTGCCGCCTTTGCCCTTGCCCTTGGAATTCTCCTTATTCTTCTGTAGCTCGATGAAACTACAGTACGGGCATCCGATCTCCCACGGGCGGGCGCCCTCCCGCACGATGCGGACGTGGTGCAAGCCCTTATGAAGCTCACAGGTCGTCTCGGTTATGACCAGTTCCCCGTACCGCGGCGGCGGGAGCGGAAGCGTGAACTTACAACTCTCATCCGAATTCGTGCACTTTATGAACCTGCCGCCGCTTCTCGACATCTTGGCGACGAGATCAGATCCGCATTCGGGGCAGGGACCGACCACCGGATCGTTTCCGGCTTTTTCGGCTTCCTCCCACTTCAGCTGGTTGCAATACGGGCATCCCACATCGATAGGTCGTTTTCCGGCTCTTGCGATCATCAGGTGGTGCAGATTATGCTCCTCGCAGACCTTGTCAGTGACGATCACCATCCCGTACTTCGAGGACGGGATCGAGAGCGCGAACTTGCAGTCAGGATAGCCTGTGCATCCGATGAACATGCCAAACCGTGACGGGCGCACCACCATATCAGAGCCGCACTCGGGGCAGGGACCGACCACGGTGTCGGTGTAGAGCCCGTCACGCAATCCCTCTGCGATCTTCTCCTTGTTCGTCACCAGATCGTCAAAAATAGAATCGAGCATCTCTTTGGACTCTGTTATCACGGTGTCTTCGGTTATCTTCCCGTCTGCGATGTTAGACATATCTCCTTCGAGTTTACTCGTCATATCAGGGACGACAACCATCTTTGCATACTTCTCAAGCGTGTCAACCACTGAATAAGCAGTCTTCGTCGGCTGGATCGGAGTTCCGTGAACGTACGCCCGGTCGTATAACTTCTGGATGATCTCGTGCCGGGTCGATTTCGTTCCAAGCCCCAGATCCTCCATCACCTTGATAAGTCTTGCCTGACCGTATCTTCCAGGCGGTTTCGTCGTCTTGCTCTCGGTCTCGAACTTCTTGATGCCGAGCACCTGCCCTGTCTTCAGATCAGGCAGTATCCGGTCATCTGATTCGTGATACGGATAGTAGTATCTCCATCCGGGTTCAACGAGGACTGCGCCGTTTGCGACAAAATCCTCTCCTTTTACATCGATGATGACCCGAAGCGTCTTCCAGATAGCCGCATCTGCGAATGTAGCAAAGAATCTGCGGACAACGAGTTCGTAAACCTTCCACTCATCGTCCTTCAGTTGTTTCCTGCTTGCAAGCGATGCAGGATGTATCGGTGGGTGGTCTGTACTCTCCTTCTTTCCGGCAGTCGGCTTGAGTGGTTTCTTAAGCAATTTTGATGCGTACTCTCCGAATTCGCTTTTAAGAAACATCGATACAAGCTCTTTCAGGTCAAGACTCGCCGGATAAACCGTGTTGTCTGTCCGGGGGTAGGATATGAATCCGTTTGTGTACAGACTCTCTGCGATCCGCATCGCATTCGCGGGACTGAGTCCGATCCGGCTCGCGGCTCTTATGAATTCTGTGGTGTTAAACGGCGTCGGCGGCTTTTCTGTCCGTTTCCCCTTCTTCACATCGGAAACTGTCCCTTCTTTCGCATCATTAACCTTTGAAAGTACCTGATCGAACTCATCCTTCTCCCAGAAGCGACCCTTCCTGTGCTTTGACGTAAATCCCTCCTTGTGGACTGCGTAGAGTTCCCAGTACGGTTCCGGGACAAATGCTTCGCGCTCCTTCTCCCGATCCACAATCAGGGAAAGGGTCGGGGATTGAACCCTGCCTACGGACAGGAATCGCTTTCCGAGACGCTTTGAGGTGACAGAGAGGTATCTTGTCAGTGCGGCACCCCAGACCAGATCGATGATCTGGCGCGACTCCCCGGCTGCTGCGAGGTTGAAATCGATATCTGTAAGATTCTTAAATGTATTCTTGATTTCATTGGGAGTGATCGCGCTGTATCTTGCCCTGTCTGCTTCGATCTTTGGATGTACCCCTTTTACTATGTTTAGAGCCTCTACGCCAATCAATTCCCCTTCCCGGTCGTAATCGGTCGCTATCGTTACGGTATCTGCCTTTTTCCCGAGTGTCTTGAGTGCGGACACTATCTTGGTATTTCTCCTGTTAGGGACTGTTACGATCTCTGCATGGATGAGATCGCGTGAATCGGTCTTCTGCCAGCTATTGTATTCCTCTGGAAAATCGATGCCGACCACATGCCCGCTCAGTCCGATTACCACCTCGTCCCCTGATCCGTACGTGTTCACCCCGTTTACCCGGACCATCTTTGAGGCACTGCCGAAGAGGATACCCGCGATTCTCTTTGCAGTATTGTGTTTCTCTGTGATGATCAGATGCATAATGCCATGTTATTGATACGTGATATTTATATGTTACGCGGCGGACGGGCTGCCAACCCGGACGAATCGTAATCCATTGATCCGCAAAATCCCCCACAATCATCCGCGCACAAGCGCATTCCTGATCACATCTTCGGATTCAGGGAAGTAGATGCCTCCAATCCTCTCTGCTTCCGCATAGAGATCAAGCCCGCGGATCACGACGGCTGGCGTGCCGTCAGACCCCTCGCCAAAGAGCAGGTTTGCAGCAGCAGCGATCTCATCCACGACTGCCTCGTTTGCCACTTCAAGCACGTTACCAAAGAGATCGCACGATCCGCGCCAGTCTTTGGTCGGCGCGATCCCCGATATCCCGATTGCAACCCCAATCTGCCCGTCTCGGAACGCACGCCCGTTGGTGTCTGTGATGATCACGCTGACGGTCTTATTTGTCATCAAGAATATAGCTTCCCTGATATTTTTTGCACTCAGATCAGAATCATCTGGCAGCAGTATGATCCTGCCGGAATCGATATTCGATCCATCGATGCCGGCGTTCACACAGATATTCCCGCCCCCGGTCTTCACAAGAAGGAACGGCGACTCCAGAAGGATCTCCTCGCTCTCATCGAGAACCGCCTGAACGAATCTGGAATCGCTATCATTCTGTTCTGCGATGGCGATAGCCCTGTCAGACGGCGCGATATCCGCAAGTGGTGTGACCCTGCCCTCTGCCTTTGCAACGACTGTGGACGCGATGACTACGATGTCGCGGTCGCAGAGGCTGGTTTTCTTGCAGATGATCTCTGCAAGGTCATCCCCCTCCTTGACAAGCGGGATATCCGGAACAGTGAATGCGTTGAAATGCATGATTATACAACTCGGATATAGGGATGACGGTGTTAGTTCTTAAAACCTCCATGGCTCGTGGGAACACATATAAGCATGAAGATGCGGTGTAGAAGCGGTTAACGAAAAGAGATCACCCCACATCCACGCTGACGATGTACTCAATGATCACCAGTTTTTTGAATGGTATATCCCCGCTCATGTCATCTGCACCAAACGTTGTATCGAATTCGTCACTGAGAAACCGCTCCCATGCATCCGTGTACTCACTCTCGACCTTGAGGGTCAGTTTTCCATTCTCGTAGACCTCAGGGGTATTGAAGACGCTCTCATTAAACCTGGAATTGTAGATCGTTACCTGCGCAATCCCGCCTCCGAGAGAGGAGAACGAGTCATTGATCTTGAACAGTGAGAACAGTATATCTCCCTGATCCGTGGAATTAAACATCCGCGGCTTCGAGAGCATGACTGACCCTGCCTGATACTTCACGACCACTGCGCCGTCTTCACATGCCACAGACCCGACCCTGCTGTTAAGTTCGATGTTGCCCATCGCAACTGTATGACTGTCCACGTTTCCACTATGGGTGATCTCGATCGTCATGTTACATGCAGCAGGATCAGACCGGAGCGAGCCGCCTTCAGCGGTGCCGAGTTTCGTTGTCCTGACAGGTGCCTGATCAAGAGCGACTTTGAACAGGTCGGTCTGGAGGATCAAGAACCCCTGTTCAATGCTCTGGAATTGGGTCGCGTCCTTCGATGACTGTAGTACCGGGAAACCGACTGCATATATCGCCCCGATCGAAAGCATAACGATTCCGAATATGATTATGTATCCGATTACCTCAGAAACTGCCCTGTTCGATTCAATCGCCGGCCCAGCCGAACGAAACGGACGTATAAGACGCTGGATGTCTTTCGATTCTTTCCTGAAAGAATTTCTCAACATGTTGCCTCCTGTTTAATCTGTACTGATGAACCACAATCTGTGCGTTCCGCTGGCGCTGTGCGTCTCCCCGTCGATCGGTATGGATGCGCCGATGCCGTTTAGAGTGTAGGATATGTTGACGCTCAGGTCATCCGCACTGATGATCACGGTCTGGTCTGTGGTGTTATTGGTGGACATCCTGACCGTGTATGCGTGTCCGCCGCTGGTCTGCGGCATCTCAAGCGTTGTACTCATCGTACCGTGCTCAGGCACGATCAGGTAGAACATGATCAGCTTGTTACTGATGTCGTTTCCGACATCGTTGAACTGCTGGGTTGCAGCCACATCGAGCGGAGCCGCAGTGAGCATTGCGCCCGCGGTCAGCATCACGACTGCGAAGAAGAGGATCGCTATACCTGAAATTATGACATATTCGAGCGGGTACGAGACTGCACGGCAATCATCCAGGTACTTGGATTTTACCGTAGACTAAGGAGGAAACGATTACTCGCCCCCCCCTCGTCTAAGAACAGTACGTGAGAGTTCCCCCTCATACCGCTCAAGCATCTTGCAACCCTTTAAGTATCGGGCAACGACGATCATTCGATCGCCGCTTTTGTAATTCCGGTTTGCAGCCCGTTAACACCCTTTCGAGTGTCTGCAAGTCTCTCGCCGGTTTTAGGCGTAATTGAGTATCTTACATTCACAGGTTTGCCTCCTTTCATACAGCAAGACACCGCCGGTAAGTCTGCACCCTTTCGGGTTAGGGCAAATTTAGAACCCCTATACAGATCATTACAAGCCGCCATTCGCTTTTTACCGATTCCTCTGCCCCATAAGCCATCGTTGTTCCTTACGAAACTCCTACCCGGATATTCCGGGAGCTTATGAGGTTTACCAAGTTCCACATTATAAATAATTTTGAATACTTTAGGAGCCATCTTTAAGCCGGGAATCATTCGTCCGTTCCCCATAATGTAAACCCAGCCATTATGGTCGGATTCCGCACCTTTTGGTTTAAGC
>JAYEFK010000142.1:0-20718 GCA_034658575.1 Methanobacteriota archaeon | reverse complement strand
ATCACAATTCTTATCACATTCCTCAATCACGTTGAAAGATGGATGAAGAGCATTAAGGATTTTACGATACTTTACCACATTCTTCTTCTGTGAAATCCTGACTCTATATCTACCATTATTTATGGTATAATCGCCATCTGAAAAGTAAATGGCAAGGAAACGAAGAAAGTTGTCCATTTTGATTATCTTGTCACCTATTGGCATCTCCTCGACGCGTTCGCCACCAGTCCATGTTGCATCTGATTTGATATAACATTCTTTCGGCAACTCATCAGCACGACTCAGGCGAAACGACCCGTGTTTATCCCCGATGTACATCATGTGATTTGGGGTGACTTTGAAATCGATGCTCGCTCCATTGGCAGATACCATTTCACCGTTGAACGGATATGATAGTATATTGCTTGGTTTCTGATATTCAATTTCACCGTTTTGAGCAAGGGTTGCTATGTCATCCTCGTAAGTTACGTGTCGAAACAGTTTCCAGCCAGATGATGTCAAAACCTCGGTTTCATCATCGAAACACGGCGGTGACGCGCTCCCGAGATCGGTCTTTGCCTGCCATGTAATCGCCTGATCCCGGTTCGATGCGATCCCGGTATCTATCTGCGTTGCAAGACACTCACGCAAGCGGCACATCTGATCGAGGTCCCCGTACATCGCAAGCCGCTCGAAATACAGGTACGAAAATCGCTCCTGATCCGGTTTTTCGATGTACTGCGAGAGATACTCTCTCGTGAACTCCTCGCAGTAGGGGTCGATGTGCTGGAACGGAAACTGTGGGTGCAGTTCACGATCCTCGATCTGCCGGATCGCGTCACCAGTTAGTTCGAAGAGCACGCACGCATCCTTAATTGGCTTTGGTTCGGATGCGTCCCCGATTGTCATCTTGCGCCCGTCGCGCAGCAGATACCGTACCGCCCGCGCCCACGCGTTGTGAAAACTCTCTTCCTGTATCAGTATCGTTGGTGATAGTTTCATGTATATCCCGCGATTCAACGCTCTTGGATCGGTTTCGTAATTACTTAACCTTCCCTTCCGCCACAATCGCGCGGCTGACCCGTCAAAGATGCTTACGAATCTTGCAATCCGAACCGTTAAATACCGCTTGTGCACAACTAATTCTGGTGAGCCAAATGACGGTTGGAATCGTAAGTTACGGGGCGTACATCCCGCGTTATCGAATCAAGGTATCTGAGATCGCAAAGGTCTGGGGTGCGGACGTGCAGAGCATCACAGGCGGGCTTCGCGTGCAGGAGAAGTCGGTGCCAGACCTCGATGAGGATACAGCGACCATTGCGGTGGAATCTGCCAGGAATGCGATTAATAGGGGCGGTATTGACCCGTCACGCATCGGCGCCATTTATACAGGATCAGAGAGCCATCCTTATGCTGTGAAGCCAACAGGCACCATTGTGGCTGATGCCGTCGGCGCAGCGCCCAATCTCACAGTCGCAGACTTCGAGTTCGCATGTAAAGCCGGAACCGCTGGAATCCAGACCTGCATGGGTCTTGTCGAATCCGGCAGGATCGATCTCGGGCTTGCCATCGGCGCTGATGTCGCACAGGGGGCGCCTGGGGATGCGCTCGAATACACCGCTGCCGCAGGTGGGGCTGCGTACATCATCGGCAGGGATCCGGATCAGTCGGTCGCAGAGATCGAGGGCACGTTCTCGTTTACCACGGATACGCCCGATTTCTGGCGCAGGGAAGGCATGCCATATCCTGAACATGGAGGCAGGTTCACTGGCGAACCCGCATACTTCAAACACATCACATCGGCTGCGCGTGGACTGCTAACGGAGCTTGGTACCAAGCCTGCTGATTACGATTATGCTGTGTTCCACCAGCCAAACGGCAAGTTCCCGCTGCGGGTCGCAGCCAGTCTCGGCTTCACTTCCGAACAGATCGATCCCGGAATCGCGGTGACCACACTTGGGAACACGTATTCCGCATCATGCATGATCGGGCTTGCCGCGATCCTTGATATCGCTTCCGCTGGCGACCGGATATTCATGACCTCGTTTGGGTCCGGCGCAGGGAGTGATGCGTTCAGCTTCAGGGTCACAGACCTGATCGGAGGCATCCGGAGCGGTGCGCCGAGTGTTTCTGATCTGCTTGCCGAGAAGGAGTACATCGATTATGCGACCTATGCGAGGCACAAAGGGAAGATACGGTTGTGAGGTAGTCTGATATGGTTTTTTAGGTACCGCGCCTCCGGCGGTGGAACGACTGTGGCTTCGGGAGACGGGCATGAGGGTTACGCGGAGGTCAGGTTCGGATCACGTGGTCGGAAGTGTTTTGTGGGGTGGGTTGGAGATTCAAGAGTCTGATGAGACAATTCAAGATCGTAGTTGAGAAGCATCCCGATGGCTATGTAGCCTATCCGCTCGGTCTCAACGGCATCGTTGTCGGTGAAGGTGATACATACGAGGAGGCATTAGCCGACGTCAAGTCTGCTATTCGCTCCCATATCGAGACTTTTGGCAAGGAGGTTCTTGAGATCGAGTCGCCTGTGCTTGAAGCCTTTGTGGCAGAAGCGGGAGTAGCTATTTAATGCCAAAGTTTCCAGTCAACGCTCCCAAAAGGAGAGCCGTCAAGGCGTTTGAATTCTTGGGGTTTCGCCTTGTCCGAGAGCGAGAGCATATTGCGATGGTTCGAGAAAATACCGATGGCACACGGACTCCACTGACGATGCCCAATCACACTCGGATCAAAGGCTCAACGTTGAGAACGATTTGCACACAAGCGAACATCCCGCGAAACGACTTCATGAAGGCATACGAGCAAGCATGATAGAACGTATTTGGCTTCATGCCGTCTGCTATTGGGAGGACAGTTGCCTACAGTCGCAACTTCGCCAACGTAACGATGACCAAACTTCGCGCCGTCTGCTTGAGCAATCTCGATGACGCGGCACCGCTTGCATCGACAGACTCATTAAAGTGAGACGCACCAATACTTACTGAGATGACGATATCGCAGGCGCACAAACGGTACGAGTTCAAGCGGCAGCTCGAAGAAATGGGGCGCAGGACCGGCAGGGGCACAGAACTGATATCGCTCTACGTCCCTCCGGACAAGCAGGTCTCTGACGCGGTTGCGCAACTCAGGAACGAGCACGGGCAGGCTGCAAACATCAAATCGAAATCGACACGCACAAACGTACAGAGCGCACTCGAATCGGTTCTCGCACGGCTCAAGTATTATCCGAGACCGCCTGAAAATGGGTTTGTGATTTTTTGCGGAACACTCGACCTCGACGGACACCGGACAACGCTGGATACCGTGATCATCGAGCCCCCTGAGCCGATCACCTCGTACAAATACCACTGCGACTCGTCCTTTTATCTGGATCCGCTCGAAGATATGCTCACCGAGAAGAAGACATTCGGACTCCTTGCCATCGACCGGCGGGAGGCGACCGTGGGGCTGCTGCGCGGCAAATCCATCGAGGCACGCAAGCACATGACATCATCGGTTCCCGGAAAGCAGAGAAAAGGCGGTCAGAGCGCAAGACGGTTTCAGCAACTGCGCCTCATCGCAATCCACGATTTTTACAAGAGAATAGGCAATAGCGCAAGCGAGATATTCCTTACCATCGATCACAAGGATCTTGAGGGCGTCCTCATAGGAGGACCGTCCCCCACAAAGGAAGAATTTCTTGAAGGCGAGTTTTTCCATCACGAAATACAGAAAAAGATCATAGGGTTGTTTGATATCGCATATACGGATGAGTCTGGTCTTTACGAACTGGTAGATGCAGCCTCTGATGCGCTGCAGGATCTGGAGGTCATCAAGGAGAAGAAGATCATGCAGCGGTTTATGCGGGAACTGGTGAGCGGTAAGGGGCTTGCCGCCTACGGGGATCAGCAGGTGCGTGAGAACCTCGGGATGGGTGCCGTCGATCTGCTGCTGATATCCGAAGACCTGCGGAGGGTGCGTGCGACCGTTGCGTGCCAGAACTGCGATTACACAGGGGAGAAGACGATAGAGGACGTGTCAGATGACACTGGAGGGAGCTGCCCTGTATGCGGCTCTGATCTCAAAATTGTGGACACTGTGGACGTTGTCGATGAACTGACAGAGATCTGTGATCAGATGAGCACGGGCGTTGAGTTTATCTCCACCGATTTTGAGGAGGGTGACCAGTTGATGAGGGCGTTTGGCGGCGTTGCCGCGATTTTGAGGTATGATACCGGGATATAATCTCTGTGTGGCTCTGCGCACTCTGCGGTAGAATCTAATTGCATGGTGATTTCACCGGGAAGGTTTTATCCCGCGAAACCTCTTCGCAATGATATAAGTCTCCGCGCTCGCCTTGCGTGACGCCTCAGGCGAGTGGGCACGCACATTCTTAAAGAGTGACCGCACCTTCTGCAGGTAATCGGCAAAGAGATCACCATGAAACGCCTTGACAACGAAATGTCCTCCCGGCTTTAGGATCTGTTCTGCGCACGAGAGCGCTTGTTCGGTCAGGTCGATCGACCGCGCATGATCATAACTCCAGTCGCCTGAAAGATTGGGTGCGGCATCGCAGAGCACGACATCTGCGTTTTTGACCAGTTCCTTGATCCTGCCGACCGTATCCTCTGCCGTGATATCGCCGACCATGGTGATCACACCCTCCATCTCACGGATCGGCTGGATGTCAACGCCTACGACCGTACCACCGGCTCCGACGAGTTCCCGCGCCATCTGGAGCCAGCCGCCAGGAGCAGCGCCCAGATCGACGATATTATCCCCCCGCCTGATGACATGGAACTTTGAGTTGATCTGTTTCAGCTTGTACGCTGCTCTCGACCGGTAGCCCTCCTTCCTTGCCAGCCTGTAGAAATGATCATGCTGATTGCGTGCCATTGTTAGATCATCGGCGGGTATCCACATAACATGAACGGGATTGTCACGTCGTCTGGTGTTGTGCAAACGTTTTTGAAGGTTCGCTTAATCTGGGGTCTCGTGTTCTGCCGCTTTGGGTATCTATGTGAATCAGAGTTAGAACCTAAAACCCCCATGTAAGTTGGTAGTCCTGCTCATGGGGCACTTTTATATATGCTTGGTTCTAACATGCTGCGCATGGAGAGCGTAAGAGAACTCCACTATACTCGATGCATGGGTTCAGTACCGACCGAGTACATGCGAAGCAACGCCCGAAGAAAAAAGACATACAGGCTCTGTACTTAAGTGCGGGGTTTGGTGACTTCGAGATCATCGTCTCGGTCGTGGAGCCGGACAGGGTGTGGACTCCACGAACGAGGCAAGAAGAGACGAGTTAAGGCAGATACTGTGGTGGTGAAACCGTTATGATCAACCTATTCCCTGCAACCAGCGACCAGAATACGCTCCTCAAGGTACAGCGAGCAGTTGCAGCGCACGCCTGCGTAGATGATCGGTTCGATGAAATGCGGACGATAGCAGGAGTTGATCAGGCGTTTTTTGATGATAAAGTAATATCAGGCATCGTAACACTTGATTATGAAACAATGGAAGAGACAGACCGTGCTTACGCAATCGTTTCCACAGAGTTCCCGTACATCCCGACGTTTCTCGCATTCCGCGAAGGTAAAGCGATCGTCTCGGCATACAGGAAACTCCCCGAGAAGCCAGAACTCCTGATGATCAGTAGATGCGGCATCAACCACCCGAGATATGCAGGGCTTGCAACGCATATCGGTGTTGCGCTCGATATTCCAACGATCGGCGTTGTAAAGAGCATCCTCTGTGGAATACCCGAGCAGCCAGCGGGTGCAGGGACGGTTCAGCTGCTCATGTATGGCGGCAGACAGATCGGATGGGTGCTCAAGTCGAAAGAGAACTGCAATCCAATAATCGTGGCTCCCGGACACCGGGTTTCGATGGAGAGTTCGATTGAGATCGTGAAACACTGCCTGCGCGGATACAAGCTCCCTGAACCGACAAGACATGCACACATATATGCAAAGCTCATAAAGAGGACGCACGGCAATGACAAGGAGAATCACACTCGGCAGCGGTGATCCGAAGCGATTGTTCGTTGGAGGGTTGCACGGCGATGAATGGATGCATACATCCGCGCTGCTTGAGTCGCTGGATGCTCCGGAGGCGGGGACGCTTGTGATCATACCGAAACTCACGGATCGCGCTTATGTGAGCACACTTGAGGACCGGTACTACGAGGGTTACGGCAGGGATCTCGTTGCTGCGATCGAGGAGATAAAACCCGCGATCTACCTTGAACTGCATTCGTATCGTGATTTCGAGGGATTGACCGATTTTAGGCGGATAGATGAGAAAGGCGTCCCGGCTTATGTCGAACTCGAAGATAGGGTTCTCATAGGTTCGATCTCGCCGATTCTCAGGAGAAGATGCTTTTCTGTGCGCGATTTCTGCGTGTCGTTTGAGATTCCGGCTGGAGATGATGGGTCGCAGAAGCTGGCAAAGGAGTTACTCGATTTCACGAAAGATTGTGTGAGCGTGGCTCGGTTTGTGGATTTTATGCTGAGCCGGTATCCGGAACAGGGGAGACGCGCTATAGCAAATTATAAGAGGTTTTATGGAATCTAAAATTGGTACGGGGCAGTCTTACCCACCATAAGGTCTTCAACCGTTGCTATATAGGTCATTATCGCGTCCTTTATGTTCTCAAGCGCTTCGTTTTCGGTTGTACCCTGAGACCAGCACCCAGGCAACCCCTGACACCAGACCGCATAACCTTCCTCGGTTTGTTCGAGCCGAACGCTGTATTTCATAGATGCTCCTGTAAAGTCATTTCATATAACTCTTCGGTATCCAAAAGCAGGCTCCGAATGCACGCTGATAGATGGCTAAATACGAACAGAAAAGCGCAATCACTTGCTCAGCCGTTTCACCACATCATCGATGTGCGCCATGTAATCCCGCAGGTTCTGCTCGATGCGGTTTAATTCATCGGTCGAGAGGGTCACGTCATCGCCGAACTGCGCAAGCGAGATCTCGCCGTTCTTTGCGTTTAATTCCAGCAATTCCTTGAACATCAGGTATTTTTCAAAGGATTCCGGAACTAATTTTTCGAGTTTGAATCCTCCAAGCAACAAAAGCACATCAAACGTATCTATATCCTCTTCGACAAACGTTACAGTTGAATAACGCAATTTTCCGATGATGTTCTCTTCTACCCATCCCTTGAACCTGTGGTCGAGCGTCCGCTGCTCGAACTGTCCGATATTGAAGTAGCGTTTCGGCACGCGCACGATCAGCCAGACCACGGTTGCGGTGGAGGGGTCCATCGGGAAGAACGCATTCTCGATCGCATCATCGAGCGCGGATTCGATGCTGATCAGGTCCACATCGTTGCCAAGCGACATGCACGGCGTGGTATGGTAGACGCCGATATGCGACGGGAAGACGATGTAGTCATTGACATCGATCACCCGGTTCGTATTCTTCCGTCCGGGCGCCATCATCATATCGATAGCCTGCGCGATCATTCTGTTGATCTCGTAGTAATAATTGGATTCGCCGTCACTCAGTTCGATCTTCTTTCCGAGGGTCGTGTTATCGACAAGCATCACCATGTCGGCATTCTGGTGGCTATCCTCGCCATATTTGAGCAATCTCGAGAGTCCGCAGATCGCATTGAAGTGCCTGTGATCCGCCTCGATCAGATCGGGCCACACACATAGTGAGAAGTGCTTGTGCCCGGAAGCGGTTCTCCCTGTTCCGTGCTTCATCTGGTCGATGATGTAGGGGATGCTGCCGTTGCCGGTGCCTCCGCCGAGCGTCATGATGTCGAAGATCGCATCACCGCTCGTAAGCCCGAGACTCTCGATTCGCCTTCTTATAATCTCATCGAAATCGATCCTCGCCTCATTCTCCCCGACCTTCCAGAAATTTCCGGTTCCTGTGCTCTGTCTGCCAAAAAGCTGTACGCGCTCTCTGCGGATCGTTTCAAGGGCTTTCGCCTCTTTACCCTCGAGATGCTCTGCTATCTCGTCGAGTACTTTCTTTAAATCCGCTCTTGCACTGTTGAGGAGTAAGATCCTGTCTGCTATCGCCTCATTTCGCATACTCGCAAAGTAAAGGGCTGCAATCCTACCTGCCCCCTCACCGGATGCGATCAAACTCCATTTCGTGTAATCGTCTGAACTCGCTGGTGCTGACATCAGCCAATCCTTTTACCGGAGGGTACTTGAATATATGGAATAGAAGCGATAAGGTTTAAGTAGATTGTCACGATTCATCATCTAATTCAGGAGGCACCCAATGACAGACGAATTTCCATTTGAGTTATCCCCCATGTTCGAAGGGGAACGGATCCGAAAGGACGGCATGTATATCGAACTCGCAGGACCGAAGAGCAAGGGCTTTGAACTGGTGCGTGCCGAAGGCATGGACGAGGTCGAGGACGGGAAGTTCACCCTGATCGGTCCGGATCTCTCTGATATGAACGAGGGCGATAGGTACCCTCTTGCAATGATCTACCGTATCGCGGGCGAGGCGGTCGAACCAGACCTTGAGGCGATCGTTGAACGCCGAAATCATGATTTTCAGAATTATATCAACGGTCTCATGCATCTGAATCAGCGGTACGACATCTGGCTTCGTATCAGCAAGGATGCGGTCGAGAAAGGGCTTAATTCGTTAGAACCCCTCGCAAAAGCGACCATGATGCTCTTCAAAAACGAGATGACTTTCATCGAGAAGATGGAAGCGCTCTACATCACCGACGCTGATGAGATCGAGAAGAGACTTCCGGAGATCCATGCGATATACGAGGCAAGAGACGCCCGGACACGCAATCTGCATGACGAGGATGTGGACACGTTCTACGGGTGCACGCTCTGCCAGTCGTTTGCCCCGTCCAATGTCTGCGTGGTGACTCCGGATCGGGTCTCGCTATGTGGCGCGATCAACTGGTTCGATGGCAGGGCAGCCGCAAAGGTCGATCCGGAGGGCCCGCAGTTTGCAATCGAGAAGGGAGAATGTATCGACGAGCTGGGTGGCGAATATACGGGAGTCAACGAGGCTGCGGTATCGCTTTCACAGGGTGAGTACTCCCGGATCAAACTGCACTCGTTCTTTGATGCACCCCATACATCATGCGGCTGCTTTGAGGTCGTCGGCTTTTACATTCCCGAACTCGAGGTCATCGGGTGGGTGGACCGCGATTACGCAGACCCCGCGCCGAATGGGCTTACATTCGCAAACATGGCTGGACAGACCGGCGGCGGCAAGCAGATCGTTGGTTTCCTTGGAATCGGGATCAACTATTTCAGGTCGCCTAAGTTCATCGCTGCTGATGGCGGCTGGAACCGGGTCGGCTGGATGCCAAAGCACCTCAAGGACCGTGTGCTTGACGATATTCCGGAGGATATCGTGGATGCGATCGCAACTGAGGAGGATGCAACCGATCTCGACTCATTAAAGGCGTTTTTGGTCGAGAAGAAGCATCCGATCGTTGCAGAGTGGAAGACGAAGGAGGAAAAGAAAGTTAAAGAAGCAGGGAAAGAGAAGCCTGCCGCTCCTGCCACACCGGTGCCGGCAGCAGTAGCGGGAGCGATTCCGGGCGCGTTGCCTGCCGCGGGCATGACCGCCGGTATTCCGATGCCAACCGCTGGAATGTCAGCCGGCTCTGGTGGCGGGATCAAGATCCTCCTTAAGAATGCTAAGATCAACATCGAGCAGGTGATCGTGGAGCAGATCGAGGAGTGACGCAAAATCGCTAAAGTGTGATCTGGCGATCAGATCGGGAGTGGGGCGGTCCATACCATCCGATCTCCTTACCCTCCGCGTCCTCCGTGGTTAATCTTCTTTGCCATACCCCCGCGGTGGTCCACCCGGAAGAAATTAAAAAGTCACGCCTGGGGGCTGCGGGTACCTGCAAGCGTTCGCGAATCCCGGGAGGCGGTGGACCCAGTGCTCCCCCGAACCCTCTGGCTTTAACTTCATTCTCAAAACAGACGACGAAGTCATCCGCATATCAGACAAGCCCGTCATATCCGGTCATCTGCGAATAGGTCGCCCATAAGACGTGTATGGGAAGTACTGCTCAGATCGCACAATTCACCATCTTCAGTGCGATCTTCGGGTTCTGTGAGATAGGTTCACGATTAAGTTCATGATTAGGTTCACGATTAGAGTGTGGATGGGTAGCAGGGTGATGAGATTGTTGGTCGAATGATATTGTCCCGAAGCCGCAAATACTATATAACCGCAAAATACCGAAAAACTTAATAACAATATGAGAGCGTTTACTTTTGCATGGGTCAAACTGAAGCAGTTATACTACTATTTGTCCTTCTGATCGCTGCTTCCGGGTGCATATCTGATGGGAAAACAGTGATAAAGGCAAATGTGCTCGTCGCAGAGAACGATGATGGTAATCTGGAGATTGTGAGCATCGATGTTTTCACCGACACCGTAAGTGCACTACGGAAATATCAGGATGTCCCGATGAATACCCCTGGCGTTTATATGAAATGCATCCACAATCCGCAAGCTATGGGTTCTTTTATAGGTTACTGGAGGTCTGTTGGTTACAGCGGTCCCGGTGAATACGAGTTGGTATCCGAACTCAAGAAGATGCCTGATGATGGGGACCGTATTAATGTGATCATCACCATCGAGGATATGGATGAAACGGGACGTCAGGTAAAACTTGCAAAAGCAATAAAACAATTTAGATGGGGCGATTAGGAGCTAAATAAGTTACCTGATACCATTTTCAAGCGAATATTTTGGATTGTAGCCAGGAGCGTCATCTGCCTTCGTTATATCAGCCAGCGTATGACTTACACAGTTCTTTATGGGATTTTCTTCTCTGTACTTTCTTTTGATTCCTTTGGCACTGTCTGAAAACCAGAGTGTTTTCGATTGTGCCACACAGCACAACCAATAACCCTTTCGCCGCCACAATATCGAGTCATGCTCCAGCGCATATACGAACGCATATACGAGCACAAACTGCGCTCCCGGATCAGCAAGCACGAACTACCAGTCGGGCTCACGCTTGCGCTTACAGAGAGCGATCTCCTTGCACCGGGCGGGGCTAAACAACTGCGATCATTTGTCTCGTGGTGCGCAGATCTCGGCATCGGATCGCTCATCGTATACATCGCGGTGATCGTGGACGGACCCCTGCGAGAGGATGTGGCTTCGCAGATCGTCGATGGACTTGAGAGAACCGATCTGATCGCAATGATATATACAAAAGACGAACACGGGTTGAGGACAATTCCGATCGGAAAGGGGAGTCCGGAGGTGAACCTCGATATCTCTATCGGGTATGGCGGGAAACTCGAACTCACCGATGCGATAAGGGCTATTCTAAGAAGGGTGGAGCGTGGAGAGATCGATTACGAGGATATCAATTTGGATATGATCGAATCCCACCTTCTCTTCAGGCACACTCCCGATCTGGTCATCCGTGCAGGTGGGAAGCACCTGACCGATTTTTTGATCTGGCAGACGATATATTCCGAACTATATTTCACAGATGTGAATTTCGCTGATATGCGGCGGCTGGACTTCTTAAGGATCATGCGGGACTACCAGAAGCGCCAGCGGAGATACGGGCGATAGGGATCGATCACGCAAACTTGACCATCTGCGTGCCAAGTGTCGCAAGATCGACGATTGTGGCATGAGCAGGCACAGGATCGAGGTTCATCCGCTTCTGAAAATCGGTCTGGGACTGCCATGTTCCGGAATTGACCACGGTAACGCCTTTGTAGCGGTCGATTCCAATGGTATGGACATGCCCGCAGTGGAGGATGTGCGGCACCTGGTCGATCACGAAATGATCCGAGTTCTCAGGCGCAATCGATACCCTGCCGCCGTACATGGGCGCAAGATGCCTGCGCCTGAGCATCTCGATCATGACCAGCTCCGGACGCTGGTAACTCATCTTCGGGATGGTTGCGATCAGGTCATCCATCGACCGCCCATGGTAGACCAGGATCCGTACGCCGCAAATCTCAACAAGCGCGGGATTGCCAGTGAAGATCACATCATCAGAGAACATCGACCTGATCTTCTCGGGTAGCGCGGGCTGCGGTTCTGCCAGTCTCACTGCGTCGTGGTTGCCGGGCGCTATTATGATCCTGATATTCTTTGGAACCCTTCCGAGATACTCTGCCGCACGTCTGTACTGGTCGTAGACATCAGGGATCTCCAGTTCAGCCTCCTGCCCCGGGTATATCCCGACCCCGTCCACGAGATCGCCTGCTATTATCAGGTACTGCACCGGCAGAGAGCCGTTCCCGAGCCAGTCGATGAATTCAGAGAACGCACCTCCAAGAAACGTGTCGCTTCCGATATGCACATCTGAAATCAGGACTGCGCAACCAGCCGCGCCGTCTCCGTTACCGTGTTCACTGCCGTTAATGCCCCGTCCTCCGGACCGTGGCATCGATGGAGATCGCTTGTGGCGATTTCCATTATCAGGGAGCGTCTGGTTGTACCTGTTCGGTAGATCCGGCAGCACGATGCTCTTTACGATCATCAGATGCTTGTCCCTAGTGAGCGAACCTGTGACCCCGATCACCTCATCATGAACGATGCCGGATGCGATAGTCCACAGGTCGCGGTCGGATGGGCGGACCAGCACAGGAAACGAGCCGGTGGGGTCCTCGATCTCCAGCAGTTTGTTGCCGTTTGATGTCGTCCTGACATCAGAGACCATGCCGATTATCGAGACGCTGTCATACTCCCTTCCGCCGTGTCTCACGCGCAGCGACTCGATTGGGCGCGCTGTGATACGTCCCCGGATGATGCCGCTTAACCGCGTGTAACGATCGCGGAAGTACCGTACAAACTCAGAGTATTCGCCAACGCATGTTGACTCATTGCTGATATCCGAGAGTATGGTCACTGCCGGCGCATCGGCTGGTCTCGATAATTTCTCTGTTAATTTCTCCGCCAATTTATCTGCCGGCTTCTCAGGAATCCTCACGTCATCGAGGTTGAGATGCTCCCTGCCCACCACAAGCACCGAATCGTCAAGCGACCGTAGCACCTTAGAAACGATCGTATCAGGCGCGCTGTAAGAGCCGATCAGCGCGACCGCATCCGGACTGACCTGGTATCCCGCATTCGCAAACTCCTCCACAATCAGTGATTCCTGCATTGCTCTCTACTTGGGATGTTCGGGAGATAAAACTTTATGTGGCGTGTCGGAAGTTACGAGATTGGTGATCTGCGTCACCCGGATTTTCCGGTGCAGGAGCAATTGGGAATGGCTTCTCCGCTCGATTATCAGCAATATCCCAAAGCCGTGCGGTCGGCGATCTCATCACGCGGTGTCCGTTCGAGACTTCGATTTTTTCGGATATTTAACTTGACTTTCAAAGATCCGCCCAAAAACGATGCATAGCAAGCCTCTTCAGGTAGTTCCCACCAAAACATCAGTCCGCAAGATGCCGATTCTAACTAATCTGCCATAAATCGCCCCAGATCCAGTGTGCCTGTTTACAGTCTCTAAAGCCCAGTTCCTCGGATATGGCGAGGAGGGCATCGGTTTTTCCATATTGGAACGATTTCAGCCGGATATGTGGGAGATCTTTTGATCGTCTCACGCACTGCCGGATCTTTTCTGCGGTTCCGAGATACTCCTGTCATGTTCGCACCATCTTTCCATCGACCCGGCTTCTTTCAGTCGCATACCAGTAGGTTCCGCCTTTCTTTTTCTTCTTTTCGAGGAAAACCGGTGGCTTTTTAATTTCTTCGGGGGGATATGGATTATGGTAAGATTAACCACAGAGGACGCGGTCTGCGAAGCAAAGCCGTTGGCAGGGCACAGAGAGTTGTTGTTTTATATGTGCTCTCTGTGGTTTCCAAACCCCATTTCAGAAGATAACAAAAAGTCTCGCCCACCGAATCGAAAGGATTATGTACGCCGAGAACAGTGGATGAGTAAAAATGGAGACTGGAAATGAAAAGATGGCAGCGTGATTCTGGATTAGCAACGAGAATGTTCTTGACGATGTTTATGCTCTTTGTAGTGTACATCGCATTCATAGGAGTATTATCCTACCTTGGGTTACCCCTCATCACGATCCTCCTCTTCGCAGGAGTCATGCTCTTCGCGCAGTACTACTACTCGGATAAGATGGTGTTGTACAGCACAGGCGCCCGCGTCGTGACCGAAAGCGAAGAACCCGGGTTGCACGAGATCGTCTCGAGATTGTGCATCGAGGCAGACCTGCCAAAGCCGAGGGTTGCAGTCGTTGATAGCAGCGTTCCGAATGCGTTTGCAACCGGCAGAAGCCCTAAGAAAGCAGTGGTCGCGGTCACCACATCGCTCATGAAGAGACTCGACCGGAATGAGGTATCTGCTGTGCTTGCACATGAACTGACGCACGTGAAGAACCGGGACGTGATGGTTCTGACCATCGCGAGTTTCTTCTCAACGATAGCGTTTTTCCTTGTCAGGTACCTGATATTCTTTGGCGGAGGGAACCGGCGTGGGGGTGGGCAGATCATGATTGCATGGGTCGCATCGATTGCAGTGTGGCTCGTCAGTTCTCTCCTGATACGTGCGCTCTCCCGATACCGGGAATTCGCTGCAGATCGCGGAGCTGCCATAATCACAGGTCATCCGTCCCATCTCGTGAGCGCGCTTATGAAGATCAGCGGTTCAATGGACCGGGTGCCGACTGAGGACCTCAGGAAGGCGGAAGGCATGAACGCATTCTATATCATACCTGCGATATCCAAGAGTTCGATAATGGCACTCTTCTCCACGCATCCCCCGCTTAATAAGAGGGTTGCTGCACTCGAGAAGATCTCCAGAGAGATGGAACTGGCATGAAACTATTTGATACGCTGCTTGGAAGAACGAAACTTAAGAAACCGAAGATCGAGGCATTGTTTGCGCTTTCGACCGCATACATATCACTGGAGGCACTCGGCTTCAAACCAGGTGGTGTATCCGGAATCTGTTTTAAGCCTGTAGAATCATCGCGGTTTTCTGAACTGGAGAGCTATCTCCGGGAACTTTTAAGGCTCAGCGCCTCTGAAACCGGGACTACGTGTCAGTTCCAGACGGACGAGTACAACTACAACTGGGTAATCTTAAGCGACGAGGACTTCGAGGACCTTGTCACCACCACACATTTGATAAGCGAGACGATCATTGAACATGACTTCGAGGAACGACTTCTCTGCTCGATTTTTTCCTTTGGGAATGTGTATTTGATTTATAGTTACAAGGAGGGGACTTTCTATCCGTTTGCTCCGCTGGCTGACCGGAAGAGGGATAGCAATCTCGAATTCAGGTTGAGATCGGCGATGGAAGGCGAACTTCCGATCGAAAAGGATCTGGAGAAGTGGCATCCGCTCTGGGGGATTCCGTTTTAGGGACGTGTTTTTACGCTTCGAAACGATAACATCCATCCCCTGACGATCCACGGTTGATGATGCTCCCGCTGTCAAGGAAGTCACAGTAAAATAGGTACGGACATGAAAGCAGAGACCACTGTAAAAGAGAATAATAAAGTATTTCATCTGTTCTATGCATCCCATTTCATCACCCGATCTATGCGCTTCTTCAGTGGAACCGGGTTGTGACCGATTTTATAAACGATTTTCTCGCATTCAAAATCGATCATCGACGCAAGCACATCCGCATCGCTTCCAAAGACGATCGCAAAGAGTTTTGCGTCCGATATACTGCGTAATGTGGAGAGGTACGATATTCCGGCATCGTTACGCACGAATACGAAGCAGAGATCGAAGTCCACCTTCTTTAGAGCGAGATCTTCTATGCAGGAGTCCAGATCTGCCGTTTTTCGGACGTAATTCCCTTCCGGATCGGAGACCTTTAGAAGAGTGATGGCAGATCTGGTCCCCGCGACTGTCACGTCTATACCCGCTCTCTTGAGTCCGTTTGCAAGATAAAGTGCAATTGCGGTCTGAACCGGAGATTCCGGACACCCGAGCAGAAGAAGCGCGTTACTCATCTATTCACCCCGCGCCTTTGCAATCGACACATCCCGGATCCTGCTCGACCGGAATCTCGCCCATCGTTGAATCTGCGCCATTCCAGAAGAGGAGTCTGTTCGTTGCGAGGGCTCCGGTACACGAGATATATTTCAGAACCTCGGTCACCTGGATGCTTGCCACAACGCCGCAGGTCGCGCCGATGGTCGGAAAAACCCATTCCGGCGGATTGTTTTGGAATATGCACCTCATACACGCCGCCTCTCCCGGAATTATCGTTGTTACCTGCCCATCGAATCCGTGAACCGCTCCATGAAAGAGCGGGATGTTCCTTGCTATCGCCGCCTTATTCAGCAGGTATCTCGCACGAAAGTTATCCATTGCATCAACGATCAGGTCAGAGCCGCCAACGAGTTTGGAGACGTTATCTTCATCGATCTTCTCTGATATGACCTCTATCTCGACATCAGGATTGATTTTTGCCAGTTTCTCTCTGGCAGAATCGATCTTCATCCGCGCAAACGTCGTCGCTCCGGTGCAGGATCTGCCGGTTCAGATTGCTCGGATCGACGGTATCAAAGTCCGCGATTGCGATCTTGCCGATAAAGAGCCAGGTCCGCCCGCGCCCGCAATAAAGACGCTTGCATCCCTGATTCGCTCCTGTCCGTCCGCCCCAATTAGTGGTATCTGCCTGTCGTACCTCTCTTTAGTTAACATAGTCCTCACAATCCTTGATGCATTATGATCCGGTCGGGATGGGCATAAACCGTGAACCTGTTCCCCCTTGCAAAGCATATCAGCGTCACTCCTGCCAGATCCGCCACGCGAATCCCTTTATCGGTCGGTGCGGATCTCGATATCACGATTGGGATGCCGGCATTGGCGGCTTTTGATACCATCGCTGCTGGTTGTCTGCCGCTGCATCCGAGAACGCACGTGGATAGATCTATATTCTTAAGAATGGCGTATCCTACGACCTTGTCAACCGTATTATGCCTTCCTATGTCCTCGCTCCTTGCAATCAGTCTTCCATCAGAGAAAAGAACAGAACATTGCACTCCTCCGGTTCTTTCCCAGATTTCAGACCAGATCGAATCCATGACCTCGGAAATATGCTCTTTTTCGATTGTAATAAAAGATTCGGTCGTGCACTTCTCGTCTGACACCTCTGCGTACACGCGTATCTCTCCCCCTGATACCTGCACACTGGAAACGCTGGATGCGAGCCCTTCGCAGATGACATAACCTGCGCCCAGTTCATCGAGTTGGGACGGGCTTGCGATCAACTCACCGATGAACTCGTTGTTTAAGTAGATGCGGAAAGATTCCTCGACGCAGACGTCATCGATGGTCTCTGTAACACGATCACCATCCACGCGTATTGCCGGAGATTTACAGATGCTCATCCGACAGTTCCTTTCCGTATCGGTACCCGTTCGTTCAGCTCGTCGATCACATACTCACATGCGGCAAACGCATCCTTCCGGTGCGGGGCACCGCACACGATAAGCAGTATGTTATCACTCACAGCAAGCGATCCTGTGCGGTGGATGATGTCAAGAGAGGTCAGGTCGAACTGCCCGAGTGCCTCGCCTCGTATCCGCCCGAGTTCCTGCACGGCAAGTTGCGTATGCGCCTCGATCTCCATGCCAACGATCCCGTCGTCCCGTACGATGCCAAGGAATGTGACGACCGCGCCTGCATCCGGGTGCTTCGCCTTCCCGATCAGCTCACCGATCTTGAAATCCTCTTCTGTAACCTCAATCATCCTAACCACCTGCCACCGGAGGGAATATCGCAACCTCGTCGCCATCCGCAAGTTCGGTCTGGATACCGATTAAGGACTGGATATGCCTCCCGTTTACCAGTATTTTCACATACTTCTTGATCATACCGGATTCGTCGAATGTCATGTCATGCGAGCCGTGCGGTGCGCACAACCTTGTGAGCAGATCCATTACGGTGGCTTTTCCGTCCAGTTCGACGCCCAGTTCCTTTCCGAATGCCTCCCTGAATCTTGCGAATGCTTTTACCTTGATTATCATTCCGTGACCTCGTGTATGTCCCGTACCCTCTTCAATGCCTCGATCACATCCTCCTTTCAGATCCCTCCTCTCCGATTCGATGAACCTCCTGAAACGCTTGAGCGTCTCACCATCTATTATGCCCCCCCGCAGCATCGAGTATCCGCTGGTATGTCCTGTCAAGTACATGGATTTTGTGATCTTCGGGACGGCACTGTCTAAAAATC
The DNA here is from genome assembly GCA_034658575.1 of Methanobacteriota archaeon. GTDB lineage: Archaea > Halobacteriota > Methanosarcinia > Methanosarcinales > Methanogasteraceae > Methanogaster_A. The sequence goes on along the minus strand of JAYEFK010000142.1, from coordinate 2,570 downwards.
CAGTGATTTATCACCGCGGAGAACGCCAGGTGCGCAGAGTTTTAAGACCGATCCGAGCCTCTGCGAACTCCCGCGTGCTCTGCGGTAAAATTTAAGGATAATGAATCGCCAAGAGCGATTCGTCGATGCCACTACCAGCAGGGCAGGGCATTATAGTGATAACACTCGGATTTTCCGATTGTGCCCCTTCGCGTATTTGCGCCGGGCAGTTTTTGGCATTTCCGATCCACCGGTCTCCATCTCGTTCAAACACTGCTGCAAATTTATTCATGATCAAACGCCCCTGCAAGGTTATGTGATTGCGCGTGACACTGCCCCTAACTATTGTTCTTATGCATCCGGGACGATGTTGACAATCGAGCATCTTCTACAAAGATGGGACCGCTGCGATTTGAACGCAGGTGTCGGCGTCCCGGACGCCGAAGGATGGACCAAGCTACCTCACGGTCCCTCGATGACGATCAATAATAGGGCGAAAACGCATCGACCAGTTCGACATGGGTCAGGAGCATCCTCCGGCAGCAGTACCGCTCGATTCCGAGATCATCCATGACCTTTGCCGGATCTTCCAGTTCTGTGCGCTTCTTGTACTCCATCCATGCGCTGGATATGACCTTTCCGCAGGTGAAACAACGAACAGGGATCATAAAAGATCACCGGTAAGACTTCTGTCTCCGCGCTCTGGCACCGCGACCACCGAACTTCTTTGTCTCCTTGGCTCTCGGATCGCTGACCAGCAGATTCCGGTCATAATCGATGAACGTCTGTTTGAGCGACGGGTCGGTCGTCCATGCCAGGAGTCCGCGGGCGATCGCTGTTCTTCCTGCATCCGCCTGCCCCATGATGCCGCCGCCGCGTATATCGACACGGATGTCGATGCCACTTACAACATCGCCAGCGAGCATGAGCGGCTCCTGCATCTTGAGTCTTGCAAGTTCCGGCTCCCATATCTCAAGCGGCTTCTTGTTGATGCGTACCTGCCCTTTACCTTCCGAGATGGTTGCGCGGGCAACTGCGGTCTTCTTCTTGCCTGATGAATTGATGACACTGTTCATTCGATATTGGTATTTCCAGTTACGTGATATAAAGATATCCCCGTGCACAGGGCAATCCAAATCCAACCTGCCTGATAACTTTGCGCCTACCCCCCGCCAACACGAGATTTATCCCGTCGGCAGCACGATGTGGAACACCGTTCCGGCGCCGACCTCGCTCTCGACCCAGATCACGCCACCGTGCGCCTCGACGATACCGTTCACGATCGAGAGACCGAGTCCCGAGGTGCCTGTCGTGTGCTGCATCGAACCTTTCAGTTCATAAAACGGTATGAAGATGTTCTCAAGTTCGCTTTCGGGGATGCCGATACCGGTATCGCTGACACGGATATGCACATCGCCCACCTGATACTCGGCAGTGATCTCGATGGTTCCATGTTCCGGAGTGAATCGTGCCGCATCGTCGAGCAGGTGCCGCAGCGCATAAGCAATCCTTGCCCAGTCGCAGGACAGTATTATGTTACCAGGAACGTTCACCACAATCTCATGTCCTTTCGAATCGGCAAGTGGTTTTATGAGCCGGACCGCCTCATCCACCAGATATATGAGCGATGAGTTCTCTTTCACGAGATGGAACTGCCTCGATTGGATATCCGACAGGTTCAGCAGGTCGTTTATCAGACCAATAAGGCGATCCGTATTCCGGTTCATGATCTTTAATTTTGAAGTCTGCAGATCTGTGAACTCGCCGAGTGTGCCGTCGAGCGCAAGTTCGAGATAGCCCTTGAGCGTGGTGAGCGGGGTCCGCAGTTCATGGGATGCTATACTGATGAACTCGGATTTCAGCCGATCCAGTTCCTTAAGTTCCGCATTCACACGTTTCAGTTCTACCGTCTTCTCCTCGACCGCATCGGCATTCTCCTTGAGAACGTCTGCCATCCGGTTGAATGTAACCGCAAGTCCCCCGATCTCATCATCGCGTCTCGTGTTCACGCGCTTTGTGAGATCCCCGTCCGCAATCGCCCCTGCGGTGTGCGCAAGTTCGGAGATGGGCGCGGATATACTGCGCGCGAGGACGCCTGCTGTAACAAGGGAGAGCAGGATTGCAACAACGACAGTGTCGACGGAATGGATGCCGATCGCGGTCGCAAGTCCAAGCGACAGCAGTGAGACGAAGACAAACCAGATGACCAACTTCCGGTAGATGGTAAACCCCATTGCATATATGATTGATCCGATTGATATTAAACATTTATGGGGTGGTTTCGTGGCTTTTTAATTTCTTCGGATGGATGGATTATGGCAAAGAAGATTAACCACAGAGGACGCGGAGAGCACAGAGAGTTGTCGTTTTCTCGATGCTTCCGTCCATCCGAGGGCGCGTGCTTGGGCGCGATGAAAACGACTTAAATATGTAGCTTTTTGATTCGGGCAATTGGCTACTCGGCGTGTAGCCAATCTCATGCATGCGACTTTTGAAGGTAAGATGGAATTGCCGGATATTCTTGAGATGCGCCACCGAGAACCCTTTTCCATAGCGTTCCGTTAACCGATGTGACAGGTCAGCAATCAGCC
>JAYEFK010000141.1:0-6081 GCA_034658575.1 Methanobacteriota archaeon | reverse complement strand
CCGGTTTCCAACACCAGAGTAACCTGACAGCCACCATAGCAGGATACCTTTAAGTACATCCATCGATCAAGCATATCTTAATGATTCCTTGATGATCAAAGGAGATTTACCAAATGGGAAACCGACCGCTTGATAAACTGAATAACGTACTGGACGAATCTGTCCTGGTTCGACTGAAAGGTTCCCGCGAATTTCGTGGGATATTGCAGGGTTACGACGTTCACATGAACCTTACACTTAAGGATGCTGAAGAACTCGTGGACGGCGTGGTGACACGCCAGATCGGAACTGTTGTTGTGCGCGGTGACAATGTGGTGTATGTTTCTCCATAAAGATTTTAGGTGATATAAAATGTCGAAAGGAACTCCATCGATGGGCAAACGCCAGAAGAAGACGCATATACGGTGCAGGCGGTGCGGCAGTATCTCGTATCATAAGACAAAGAAGGTCTGCGTCTCATGCGGATTTGGAAAATCGCGAAAGATGCGGGATTATAAGTGGAAAGTGAAGGGATGATCAGGTACTGAGGTAGTGGCACACGGGGGCAGATTACTATCCACAAAATGGATTATCATGGTGCTACGAACTGTTAGAAGGCAATGATCAGGTGATCATACTTGAAGGAAGCATGTGGGGTGGTCGGCGCGGCATTCCCTGGATCGAAAGCAGCGCTCCCCCTCTACTATTCCCTGTACGCGCTTCAGCACCGCGGGCAGGAGTCTGCAGGCATTGCGATTGCGCATAATGGCGAGACCCAGTCGATCAAGGGCATGGGCATCGTGCCGTGGGTTTTTAAGAAGAACGATCTCCTATCGATCGATGGCAGCGTCGGGGTTGGGCATGTCAGGTACTCGACCAGTGGCGGATCAGATCTCGAGAACGCACAGCCACTGACGATCAATTTCAAGGGCGGGACGATTGCAATTGCGCACAACGGAAATCTCGTCAATTCGGAAGAACTGCGCCTTGAACTGGGGCGGTTGGGTCACATCTTCATCTCTGACTCGGATACGGAGGTGATCGCGCATATCCTTGTGAAGGAATTGATGCACAACGGTATCGTAGAATCGATACGCAGATTGATGCGGCGTATCGTCGGATCGTACTCATTCGTGATGCTGATCAATGAAACGCTGGTTGCTGTCAGGGATCCGCTCGGCTTCAAGCCGCTCTGTCTCGGAAAGGTCGAATCAGAGGATTGGAATGGGCATATCGTGGCGAGTGAGAGCGTGGCGATCGATGTGCATGACGGCGAGTTCATGAGGGACGTGCGTCCGGGCGAGGTGCTGGTGATCGATGGCGACCGGATAGATAGCCACCAGATATGCAGACCCAAGAACACGGCGCACTGCGTCTTCGAGTACGTCTACTTTGCGCGCCCTGATTCTGTGATTGATGGCAGACTCGTCTACGATGTCAGATTGAAGATCGGGGAGCGCCTGGCGGCTGAGCACCCAGTGGATGCGGACATGATATCGCCGGTACCGGATTCCGGCATCACTTCCGCAATCGGGTACTCCAAGAAATCCGGCACCGAGTATATCGAGGCTCTGATGAAGAACCGGTATGTCGGGCGCACATTCATCATGCCGTCAGATGCGGTGCGGAAGAAAGCAGTTCAACTGAAACTGAATGTGATCAAGCCGAATGTCAGGGGGAAGAGGGTTGTTCTGCTCGACGACAGTATCGTGCGCGGGAACACGTCACGGAGGATCGTTGACATGGTGCAGAGAGCAGGCGCATCCGAGGTGCATGTCAGGATCGGAAGCCCGCCGATCATATCTCCGTGCCATCTCGGCATCGATATGCCTACGAGGGGGGAGTTGATCGCGTCGCAGAAGAGCGTACCAGAGATAAACGCCGCGATCCATGCAGATACGCTCGGGTACCTGAGCGTTGAGGGGCTGGTCGAAGCGGTAGGCATTGCCGAAAGCGATCTCTGTCTTGGATGCCTCACAGGCACGTATCCTGTCGGGATACCGGGTGAGCGGTGCGTGCTCAGGCAGCTCCGGCTGGAAGAGTTCGAGCCAGATGATTAAATCATATCCATCTTCCGTATTCTGTTTACCACCGGAAAATCGCGAAGAACGCCTTTGGTAGGTGCTTCTTGCGCTGATAGAATACCGGAGGCGAGATGGCTGATCATGCCGCTTCGCCCCCATCGCCTCTCGTCGCCCCTCTCATCTCCTCGATGGCTTCTCCGATAGTGCCGGCATCGGTCTCATCAGACTCCACATAAGCATCATCCAGGACATAAAACGCGCTCTTCTGCGCAATACTCTCCTTTGTGATCAGTTTATCTATCCGGTTCTCGACCAGCAGTTCGGCGGCTTTAAGCCCTTTCCGCTTCTCCAAGGTGGCAAACGGATTCTTCAGAAACCGCATATCGACAAGATCGTTGTCATCTGTTCGCATATCGAATATGCAGAAATATTCCGCCTCCCCAAAGTGCACAGAGATTTCGGACGGGAGACCGTTGTTCTCGATGCACGGGATCGCATACCTTGTAAATTCCTTCTCCTCTGGCTCTATATGTATCAGGACCCGGTCAACATTTTTTATCTCGGATTTGATCCTCTCTTCGATCTTATCGCTCAGTCGGTGCGCCCGTTCAAGGTCTGTGAGGCTCGTACCCACACCCATCTCGATAAATATGAACTTTCCGGAACTCCTCGCGCTCAAGGAACGTATCTTCTCAACACCATGAGTTTCGGATGTGATCTCCCTGATCCGGTTGAGACTCTCGTAATCGATGGATGCGTCCAGGAGAACCTTTATCGAATCTTTTAGTATCCCATATCCTGCTTTGAAGATGAAGAGAGCGACCAGAATACCGGCAGCCGAGTCAAGAAAATAGAAACCAAGATAGTTTCCCAATATTCCAGCGAATACGACAGCGGAAGAGAGGGCATCCGTTCTCGAATGCTTGCCATCTGCGATTAAACTGGGTGAATTTTCCGCTCTTCCGATCTTAAGCTTATAATTGCCTAAAAGTAAGGATGACAATAGGGATGCCAGTGCGACTGAGAGTGCAAACGGAATATCTGTCAGGATAGCCGATCCGACCGCAGATCCGATCGATGTGAGAATAATCTCGTACCCGGCATAAAGGATCGAAAGAGCGAGGAAGAGGCTTACGATATTCTCTGCCTTGTAAAATCCGTAAGGAAACTCATCGGTAGGCTTGCGATCCGAGATCTTAAGACCGATGAAGACCGCGATGGAACTTATCAGATCTGTGAGTGAGTGGATCGCGTCAGCCACAAGAGCGATACTTCCAGAGAGCATTCCGGCAGCGTATTTTATGACCACCAGAAATGCGGTCACTCCTATCGACACCAGAGCCGCTCTCTTATCCCTGCCTACGCGGATCATGAAGAGATGATCTACTGATAAACCTTTTAATACTTGCCTTGCAAAAGTTAACGGGATAGAAGATAGCGACAATGGTAGGAAAAAAATACTCAGAAGGCGTAAAAACACTTCTCGGCGATCCTAAAAAAGCCATCATAAAACTGTCACTACCGATGATCGTAGCTATGTCAGCGCAGACGATCTACAATCTCGTTGATGCGGTCTGGGTCTCAGGTCTCGGTGCTGACGCTCTTGCTGCGATCGGTTTTGTCTTCCCGTTCTTCTTTGCAGCTATGGCACTCTCCAACGGACTCGGGGTGGGCGGCGGGTCTGCCATATCCAGAAGGATCGGTGCCAGTGATAAGGATGGTGCAGACAACGTGGCGGTTCACACGATTGTTATAATGCTCTTGCTTGCGGTTATCTTCACAATCCCGCTCTTTGTCTTTGCCAATGACATCTTCGCCCTGATCGGTGCTGGCAGTGCAACAGGGATGGCTGTCTCGTATGCCAGGATCATCTTCGCAGGCAGCATCTTCATATTCATAACAAGCGTCGCAAGCGCAATACTGCGAGCTGAGGGCGATGTCAAGCGAGCTATGTATGTCATGATGCTGGGCGCAGGTCTCAACATCATACTGGACCCGATCTTCATCTACACTCTCGACATGGGCATCGCGGGTGCTGCGTATGCTACAATCGTATCGTTGGCAGTTTCGTCTGCCGTCATGGTAAACTGGCTGCTTTTTAAGAAGGACACGTACGTATCATTCAAATTCAGCGGTTTCAGGTTTGATAGGGCGATTGTCAGGGATATCTCCAGGGTTGGCATTCCGGCTTCTGCAACGCAACTCTCGATGTCGCTTACAATGGTGGTAATGAACATCATGGTAGTAGCGGTGGGTAGCATTGCGGGAGTTGCAGTCTATACCACAGGATGGCGGGTGGCATCGATTGCGACACTGCCCTTAATTGGTATCGCAACAGCGGTCGTCTCGGTAACAGGGGCTGCGTTCGGTGCACGCTCATACAACAAGGTGAGCATCGCTCATCTCTATGCAACAAAGATCGGTTTTTTGATAGAAGCGGTGATCGCGGTGGCAACCTTCATCTTCGCCCCCCAGATAGCTGCTGTGTTCACGCACTCCGAGAGCACAGCACATATCGCACCTGACTTAATCATTTTCCTAAGGGTCGTGAGTCTCTTCTATGCGGGTGTGCCGTTTGGGATGTTCTCTTCCTCGCTCTTCCAGGGAACCGGAAAGGGGATGAACGCGCTCTTTGTAACGATCCTGCGCACACTCATCCTGGTCCCAATATTTGCAGCTCTCTTCGCGTTTAACTTTGATATGGGGCTTACCGGGATCTGGTGGGGCATGGTTGCTGCAAACATCATTGGTTCTGCGGTCGCGTTTATCTGGGCGCGGCTGTATGTGCGAGGGCTTATAGGCAGGCGGTGAAGGGGGGGGTGCGAAGTTTATGGATGTAGATGAATTCGGGCAAGCAGGGGTTGTGTTGGAGGGTTTTGTGTGACGGGCTGAATGACTTGATATAGGAGAAGAATGAAGATACGTATGCGATGAGTGAAATTCGTTCGGAGGGTGGCATATATGGGCTATTCAGATAAAATACTAATAGGCGCGATATGTTAAGTGAGTTCAGATATACAACGTTATCTGATTTTGTCCCAAATAACCACAGTTCGCTGTTCATGGTGATCTAAAAATGGAGAAAGAAACAACACACTGCCGAATATTCCGAGATTCGGAAAATAATACAGTGGCTCTGCAGGATATATTTAATCTCGGGATCTATCATCCATGGCATGATGGTCATAATCCGAATTTCGATGTGTTCTCTCGCGTGATTCTTGATGTGAAAGATCAGCATATAAAGGGAATTAACTACTGTACGAATCGCTTGCGTTCCATTCTTTCAGGTACGGAAGAATATGTGATCTGTATTATCCCGACCCATGCAGTAGGAACCGCACCATCGGGCATAAGGACGATCGCGAAACGATTATGTTCGCATTCAGTAATTGATGGAACAGATGTTATCTCAAGGGTTTTTGAGATTCCAACGAAAACCGTAGGCGAAAGCAGCGATATACAGTCAGAAATAAAATCACTTGCTGTGACGGATGAAAGTGTAGTCAGAGGTCGGCAGGTTCTCCTGCTGGATGATGTGACAACGACTGGCACATCTTTAAAGGCAGGAAAATATCTGATAGAGCAAGCCGGAGCTGAAATAGTCGTATTGCTTGCACTCGCCAGAACTCAATGAGGTAGGGGGTCTGTAAAATGAAGGCGATATCTATACTGGCATTGGAGGAAACGCCCGGAGTTGGATTGAAAACTATAGAGAAAGTTCTTTCCATAGCTTCTACATTTGAGCCAAGCAGTCCTACAGACTTAATTGAGGTACTTAAAAGGACGAAATCAAAGTTTGGGAGGATAGCTATACCTGATACTCAAAATGCCACGATCGGCTGGAATAAAGCACATGAGATATGGGAACACTCACAGCAGCATAATATCCGAATAATTCCGAGATATAGCCCACATTATCCCAAATCTCTTTCACAAATTTCTGATCCGCCTGCATTATTACATGTATTGGGAAACATCGACGCTATAAACAGAGATTGTATCGCAATTGTTGGGACAAGAGAACCGACAGAATATGGCATCACTGTAGCAAAAAGACTTGGTGCACTTTTTGCAG
>JAYEFK010000140.1:0-6101 GCA_034658575.1 Methanobacteriota archaeon | reverse complement strand
ACCCTCCTGAAGGCACGATCGCAAAAAGAAGGAGTTATGCGACACTGATCGATCATGCGCAGACGGTCATGACGGAAAGCGGCGTCTATGGCGAGTTAAAGGAGCTGGAAGACCAGATCGCAGAGTACAACAAGACGAAAGAGACCGACAAAGGGAGAGCCCATGCCGCAGAGCATGTGATAACGGATCTCCTCATCAGCACGAAACTCTCTTTAGATATACACCTCGAAAGACTGGTGGAAGAGGGAGCAACATTTGAGAGAATCGTCGATGCTGCGCACGAGACGATAAGCCGCATCTATAACAGCCAGATCCCTGACGGGATGCATATATTCGGTGAGACTCCGAAAGGTGAGATGAAGGTTGAACTGATCAACTCAATACTCCGGTACGATTCCGAACTCCGGAAAGCGGTATCCGGCATGATCGGGACGGATATCGATGTCACCGATGACTTTTCAGAGATCGATTCTCTTGGAAAGGAACTGATAAGACGGTTCGTAGAACCTGACCCGCTCCCTGATCATGAGATCGCAAAAGAGGTACTCAAAGATCGGTTAAATGACCCGGACGGGTCGGTGTCTGCTGTCTTCCCGATTGCAGAGAAGATTCGCACCATCTCTTCATCGATCGATGCGTCTGATGAGATTGGTGCGCTCTTCCACGGATTTGATGCAGGGTACATCGAGCCTGGACCATCAGGTCTCATAACAAGGGGGAAACCTGAGATTCTCCCGACTGGCAGGAACTTCTACTCGCTCGATCCGTTCAAGATACCCACAAAGGCAGCGTGGAGGATTGGGGAGCGACTTTCCGATGGCGTGATCAGGAAGTATGAAGAAGAGCACGGGCGGATTCCTGAGAATATCGCGATGTACTGGATGGCATCTGACATCATGTGGGCAGATGGCGAGCAGCTTGCGCAGATCATGCATCTCATCGGGGCAGAGCCAATCTGGGACGGCAGCCGGGTGAATGGATACAGGGTCATTCCGCTTGAGGAACTCGGTCGCCCGAGAATCGATGTCACGATCAGGGTGAGCGGGATCACGCGGGATTGTTTCTATAACTGCGTAGAGTTCCTTGATGAAGCGATACGGGAGATCTCGCTCCTTGATGAACCCGATGACCTGAATTATATCAAGAAACACACATCAGACGGGGCAGAAGCAGAGGCTGGAGATGTGGCTGGGGCGGGGGCTGGAACCGGAACCGGAACTACCGGTAGCGGTGGAGCACGGATATTCTCAAGTAAGCCCGGAACGTACGGAAACGGCGTAAATCTCGCTGTTTATGCCTCGGCATGGAAGGAGGACAAGGATCTGTCCGATGTGTACCTGTACTGGAACGGATATGAGTACGGAAAAGGTGTATTCGGCGCAGAATCCCATGCTAAATTTGCATCCCAGCTCCGCACGGTTGATCTCACGTTTAACAAGACGGTCACGGATGAATATGACCTCTGTGGATGCTGCTGCTACTTTGGAACGCACGGCGGGCTTACCACTGCTGCAAGAGAGGTTTCGGGTCACGAGGTCTCCGCGTACTACGGAGATACCCGCGATGTGAACCGGGTCGAGGTGAGAACGCTTGCGGATGAGATGCGACGGGTCGTGCGGACAAAGCTCCTGAACCCGAAGTGGATCGAGGGGATGAAGAATCACGGCTACAAGGGTGCAGGCGACATCTCAAAGCGGATCGGGCGGGTCTACGGCTGGGAAGCAACCACGCAGGAGGTCGATGACTGGATCTTCGATGACATCACAAAGACGTTCGTGCTCGACTGCGAGATGCGCCAGTTTTTTGAGGAGAATAACCCCTACGCGCTCGAAGAGATCGGAAGACGGCTTCTTGAGGCGGCAGAGAGGGGGCTCTGGGATGCCGATCCCGAGGTGCTCGATGGGCTCAAGAACGCGTATCTCGAGATGGAGGGCTGGATCGAGGAGCGGATGGGCGATGTGACCGGAGATATGCAGGGCGGGTCGATCGATGTGGTGACAGCAGGAGACATCGCCGGGTGGAAGGCAAAGATGGGTGCGGTTTTGGGGTGATCAGGATATGAGCAATATTGATTATCTGGCAAAGATATTATACAGAAATTAGTAGAGGTGAATAAATGAAACTATATGTAGCAGCATTGCTTGCGACGCTTATATTGTCGCCACCGGTTTTATGTGATACCGGTGTTGACCGTGCAATCTCAGAGGTTGCACCGGATGAGTTTGATGTGACGCTAACCATTAACAACACCACGATCTGCGGGATCGTGGAGACGCTTCAGGATGGCGTTACATATCTCGGCACAACGCACCCCGCAGGTCAGGTCAGGGTTTCAGGAGATGAAATCGCATTTGCTGTGACCGATGAGACCTCGGTTACATATCAGGTGCGATCATCAGCCTCAGGGCAGCCTGATGATATCACAGGGATATGGATCGATCTGTTGAGCGACGAGAGCGGAATGGTCGGAGGAGGCGAGATAAGGGTGCCTGCTCACAATCCCAATCCCACGCAAACACCCCAGTCGGAACACGATACCCCCGGTTTCGTAGCGGTGTCACTGATACTGATGGTGCTTGCGGCATACATGACAGGGAGGCGGCGCATATAAAGGTTATAATCCCGACTGTCGTTTTTCTCCTGATCTTTCTCTCCCCAATCGCATCAGCCTATACGATTCCGGGTGACGCGGATGGAGATCGCATAATATCAGAAACAGAACTCACTGGTTCGATTCTTGATTATCTTGATTTCGCATATCTTGGCGGATCAGGAAGTGCCCTTGATCTTGATGATTTGCGAGAATCCGCCCACATCCACCTATATTACCCGAGAACGATTCTGTGTGCAAATGGAAAGGACGTAACCATCTACAAGCCAGCAAATCGAATCATCCCCCTCACAAGTGATGGAACCGAAGTGATCAGATCGCTTGGCGCAGGGCAGAGCGTGGTCGGGATCAGCACAGACCTTGCAGAGGATGCGCTCTTTCCAGAGTTCGCATCGCTTCCGACGATCGGAAAGTGGAACAATCCTGACTGCGAGATGATCATCGCACTTAACCCTGACATCGTGCTTGCGTATGGCAAATGGCCAAGCGTTGAGAAACTCGAAAGCAAGCTCGAAAGAACAGGAATCACGGTTCTCCGCCTGAACTTCTATGTTCCTGAGAATATGACCGACGAAGTTGCGAAACTCGGTTACATCCTGGAGAAGGATGATGAATCAGAGGAACTCATCGGTTTCTACCAGCATTATATGGATCTGATCGATGAACGCCTGAAAGGAGTTTCCGAAAAGCCGGATGTGTACATAGAGGGCTATTCTGATTACAAGACTGTCTCAAGCGGCACCGGCGGAGATCAGATGTGTGTGATGGCAGGCGGCAGGAACATTGCTGCGAATCTCACAGGATCGTATCCGAAGATCGATTCCGAGTGGTTGATCGCTGTAAATCCTGATGTCGTAGTCAAGTCAGCAAAGGATAGTTATGAGAATGTAACCGAACCTGCAATCATGTTAAGCGAGATTGCGAGCCGCCCGGGATGGAAGTATATGCGAGCGGTGAAGAACGACCGTGCACATATCCTCACATCAGACATCTACACAGGACCAAGGTACTTTGTCGGCGTGGCATACATGGCACAGTGGTTTTATCCGGATCAATTCGCAGACCTTGATCCTGATGCGATACACAGAGAGTACATGGAACGATTTCAGGGCGTTGATGTGCAGGATCGTGTCTTTGTATACTCCAAATGAGGTGAAATGTCATCTGAAATAAAAGAACAGTATGAAAGGTTCATCGGAAGAAAGATTCTCTTCATCTTTGTCTTCCTGATCCTTTTAATCCTCATATCATCCGTATCAGTCTTGCTTGGATCGGCAGATATCCCTGCCGCGGATGTTTATGCCACCATCCTTAACAAATTCCTGCCTGCGCATTTTGCTCCGAGTCCGACAGAGACGATCGATGTAGGCGCAATCAGTGCGATTGTATGGGACAATAGGTTACGGCGCATCCTGATGGGAGTCGCGGCAGGCGTGGGACTTGCATTTGCAGGCGCAGCCATGCAGGGCATACTCAGAAATCCACTCGCAAGCCCGTATACGCTTGGGATTGCGTCTGCTGCCGGTTTTGGCGCAGCGCTTGGGATACTGCTCGACATGGGCATCGCCGGAGGCAGGTATCTGGTTGTGGTAAACGCATTCATCTTTGCGTTGATCGCATCAGCCATCATCATCGGAATTGCGCGGCACAGAGGATCCAGACCAGAGACCATGATCCTTGCCGGCATTGCGATTGGGTATTTCTTCTCTGCGATGACCGCGCTTCTCCAGTACTTTGGCGAGGCAGAGGCGGTCAAGGAAGTCATCTTCTGGATGCTTGGCGAGCTTGACCGAGCATCATGGAACGAACTGACCATATCAGCAATCGTGCTTTTATGCTGCATCCCGCTTCTGATGTGGAAATCATGGGATCTCAATGTGATGGGTGCGGGCGATGAGACTGCAAAGAGTCTCGGGGTGAATGTCGAGCGCACAAGGATGGTCACGATGATCCTTGCATCGCTCGTGACCGCATCTGTCGTCTGTTTCACCGGTACGATCATGTTCATCGGGCTGGTTGCGCCGCACATCACGCGCATGGTAATCGGAGGCGACAACAGATTTCTGCTTCCTGCATCAGGGCTTGTCGGCGCGGTTTTACTTGTCGGAGCAGATGCAGTTTCCAGGAGCATCATACCGCCGGTCATCCTCCCTGTCGGGGTGATGACATCGTTTATCGGCGTTCCGTTCTTCTTTTATCTGATCATAAGAAAGCGGAGGGAATACTGGTGAGATTGCAGATAAAAGACCTCGTATTCAGTTACGGGAGCGCACGGATACTTGATCGCATAACACTGGAACTCGGTTCATCCGAGGTGCTCGGAATCGTTGGTCCGAACGGTGCCGGAAAATCCACGCTCATCCGGTGCATCGACCGGATCCTCGTACCAGAGCGCGGAACCGTGTTGCTGGACGGGCGGGATATGAAGACCATGAGCCGGATGGAGATCGCAAAGGGGATTGGATACGTTCCGCAGAGCGTTTCAACAGTCTTTCCCGCGACTGTCTTTGACACTGTTCTCATGGGAAGAAGACCGCATCTGGGCTGGCGTTCAAGCGAAGAAGATATCGATATTGTTCTTGAGGTGCTTACGATGCTTAAGATCAAGTCTCTTGCGATGCGGGACTTTAATGAGATCAGTGGCGGGCAGCAGCAGAAGGTATTGATCGCAAGAGCACTTGCACAGGATTCCGAGATTATTCTGCTCGACGAGCCTACAAGCAACCTTGATATCAAGCATCAGCTCGAGGTGATGGAGATAATGCAAGAACTGGTGAGAAAGAAAGGGCTTTCTGTGATGATGGCGATCCATGACCTTAATCTTGCTGCAAGGTATTCGGACCGGATAATAATGTTAAACGGCGGGGGCATCCGGGATGCAGGCGATCCTGCATCGGTGCTGACCGCTGAGAACATACAATCGGTTTACGGCGTGGAGGTTATCGTGAAACACGAAGCGGATAAGCCATATATAATACCGATAAGGTCTTTCGGTGATTAAAATGGAATTCATGAAACGAAACAGGAAAAGAAATTGATTTGCAAATGATGAAGATCCACTCTCGGGTGTTGCAAACTTATTCGACGTTGCAATGATCTTTGCTGTCGGCATGCTCGTAGGATCTGGTCTCCGGCATATCCCATATCCCATATCCCAACGATGCCTGCGATGCTCGTTGTTAAACAGAGCGAAATCACATCGCCGTAACCATCATTGTCACGAAGCCTGAAATAATAGAGAGATCAAAGCCGTGACTTCCTCCCCGCTACAAGTAACGGGGCTTCCTGCTTCCTTGCGGCTGCTCATGCAACCATCTCCACAGGCGTTAATTCCCCGCAGTCCGCGGGTACATGCTTATTTAAGATGTTGATTGCGGCGTTATGATCTCGATCCATGACAGCCCCACAATCAGGACATCGGTATGTCCTCTGTGAAAGTGGCATCGACTGGATGCAGCCGCAAACAGAGCATTGTTTTGATGTGTTTCTT
>JAYEFK010000139.1:0-6142 GCA_034658575.1 Methanobacteriota archaeon | reverse complement strand
AAAGTCTTGGCAGGTCAAGATCGAAGGTTCGCAAAAATGGGTTGGAAGATACAACAGTTTCAATAAAAGCAGTAACAGGGAGTGGTTCAAGGAAGAGTCCCGAGCGCCGAAGAATGTTCACGGAAAAACGGATTCGGAGATGGAACAACTCGTAATAACTGTGCGGAAGTCGCTCCTAAAAGGAACAACCGATGACACAAAGTATCGCTGTATCGGAGCTGTCGAGATACAATTTCACATGCATGAGCTTGGTTACTCAGAGGATGAGATGCCAAGCCTGTCAACGTTGGAGCAGAGACATGGTTAAGAAGGGTATGGGGGAGTTAACTACTAATATAAGATGTGCGGATAATTATTCCGCCCGTGGAAACAAGAAGATCGAGGAAAAGATGCCTGAACTCGAGGAGGACATACGATCGATAGTAGATCCGAAGAGTCAGACTGACCCCAATTTCCAGACACCTTTTAAATATACAAGGATAACAGCGAAAGCGGTTCGACAGGCACTGATTGATGAAAAAGGCTACACGGATGATGAATTACCCTGTGAAAATACGTTACGAAACATTCTAAACCGAATGGGATATCAACTGAAGAGGATTCAGAAGACCAAGCCAATTAAGAAGATTCCTGAGGCAGATGCGATTTTTGAGAATGTTAATGAAGCCAATCGTCAGGCAGACGAGGATCCGGAGACTTTGAGAATCTCAATTGACGCTAAAGCTAAAGTGAACATTGGAGAGTTTTCCAGAGGTGGAAAATCCAGAGAAGGAGAACCAGAAGAGGCTTTAGACCATGATATGAATCCTGAAATGAAAATGGTTCCTTTTGGTATATTTGAACCAACAACGGACCATCTATCGATAGTATTCAGCACCTCGATAGAGACCAGTGACTTTGTTGCGGATTGTCTGGAACTGTGGTGGGATGAAAATAAAACGGCATGCGAATATCAGAAAGTTGGTCATAAATCAGGACAATGGACCGCACGTAAATAGCCATAGAACGCAATTTATCAAAAGAATGATCGAATTTGCTTATAAAACAGGATTAATAATCCAGCTGGTTTATTATCCCCCTTATCACAGCAAATACAACCCTATTGAACGATGTTGGGGGGTTTTAGAGATGCATTGGAACGGCACACTCTTGTCATCAGTCAATAAAGCTATCAGATGGGCTGAAACCATGACATGGAACAGTGTGAATCCTGCAGTCCATCTTATCGATAAAGTTTACCAGAAAGGAGTGAAATTGACAAAAGAAGCGATGAAAATCTGCGAAGAGCGGGTCAAAAGATTGGGAAATTTACCAAAATGGGATGTCACCATCAAGCCTACATTCTGGTAGATTATTTATTGGGAGGTGCCCTACTTGACGTCAGAACCAAATCGCCAGAGACATCCCTGATTGATGATAAAGTATATATCCCTTGATCCTCCAGATGTTACAAAATCGAACACGATAACATAGGTGAATTATTTGGATGAAGAAAACAACGGACAAAATGAGATAACGTACGAGCCGATTGTGCCGCTCGAAGAGTATCTTGCTGCTGGAATCCATATCGGTACCCAGCAGAAGACCGGGGACATGCACCGGTTCATCTACCGGGTTCGCACCGATGGGCTGTATGTGCTTGACGTGGAGACGACCGATAAGCGCATCCGCGCAGCGTCCCAACTGCTTGCGCGATACCCGCCACAGAAGATCCTTGTCATATCGGCACGTCAGTACGGGCAGCGTCCATCAGGCGTATTTGCAAAAATCACTGGCGCGGTCGCAATCACGGGCAGGTTCGTGCCTGGCACGCTGACCAACCCACAGTACGCTCGCTATATCGAACCCGAGATCATTGTGGCGACTGATCCGACCGGCGATGCACAGGTGATCGCAGAGGCGGTCAGCATCGGCATTCCAGTGATCGGGTTGTGCGATACCAACAACTCGACCTCGAATGTGGATATGGTGATCCCGACCAATAACAAGGGAAGAAAATCGCTTGCAATGATATACTGGCTTCTGACAAGGGAGATGTTCTCGATAAAAGGCAGAACGAACTTCAATTATACCATAGAGGACTTTGAATCCGAGTTATGACAGAGGGATCTACACACTGATCCTGTGTTTGCGCAAAAGTACCCCCCAGAAGGTGGGAAGACTTGGGATTTTACATCTTAAGAGTGGGTATTACGCGTACACAGGATCAGCCCGCGGATCTGGCGGCTTCAAACGGATCTACCGCCACCTGAATGTGTTGTGCGGCAGGAATATGACCCGAAAGTGGCATATCGATCACTTGCTGCCGATCACATCGTTCCGGTGCGCAGTGGCATCATCAACCGATCAGGATCTTGAATGCGTTGTCGCGAAGGGGATCGGTCTTGCATGCGAACCAGTCCTGGGATTTGGCTGCACCGACTGTTCGTGCATATCACACCTGCATTTCTCTTATGAGTACGAATATCTGCTGGACACGGTCATGCAGGCACACTTCGATGCAGGGCTCTCCCCGTCAGAACGGGTGGGACCCTCTCTGGTTGCGACTAACACTAATTCCGGTCCACCCCTTTAAGAATGCTGCTTAACTCCTCGACGCACCGGCTGAGCACTGCTTCGGAAGTCCCGACCACTTCCATCCCGGCAGCGCCAGCATGTCCGCCACCAGAGCCGTGATACTCGATGCCAATGTCACGCATCATCTCCCCGAGATTGATGCCGCATCTGATCGCATCCCGTTTTGCGCGTCCGCTCACCTTCGTTACCCCGTCCCTCGCCGTTCCCACGAATGAGATGTCCGCACCGATGTTTGTAAGTGCAGTGGCAACGGCAGCCCCGAACGAATCCGACTCTGATATGGCGAAGATCCAGTCATCGAGCTTCAGGATATTGGCGCGGTTTGTCGATTCGAGGACAGCGATGCGCATCGAGGCATCCTGTGGCGTGCTCGCGAGCAGATCGAGAGCCTCGCTGTAACTGACCCCGCCTAAGTCTATGAGGTCGGCGATCGCTCGAAACGAGCCTGCTGCAGCATGTTTGAAATGCCCGGTATCTGTGATGATGCCGGTCATGAGCGCAAGAGCGGTGCGCTCCCTGATCGGAGCGTTCATGCATTTCAGGACATCGACGACGATCTCCGCAGTCGAGCCGGCGAGCCGGTGCAGGTAGAAGCTTGCACCATCGATCAACTGGGAGACCGTATGGTGATCGATCACACAATAATCGCCGAGCACCAGATCGTTTAATTGCGACTGGGTCGATGTGTCCACAACCACCGTAAAATCGTAGTCGGACGGATCTGGCGCATACACGACCTCGATCTCCAGTTGATCGACCAGCATGGAAGCTACCCTGCCGCAATAATCCGCAACACCCACCGTGCCGCCGAAAGACTCGGCAAGCGCGAACGCACTCGACACCGCATCCGGGTCGGCATTGCGGTGACCAAGAAAGAGGACGTTTTGGTAGTTTAACATCTGGTCATAGAATGTTATTTCATCGATGTTCATGATATGTGAGATGCGGTCAGAGTTAAAAAGTGTGATGTGGCTACCGGAGGTGAGTTTTGTGGGCAGGCGAGATTATTCAGGGACTTGGGCATAACTCCGCATCCCGCCCCCCATCCAAAACTTAATGTGACGCGTGCACCATCTCGGTTATATGAAGATAGCGATTCTTGGCGGGACCGGTGACATCGGCGAGGGGTTTGCGCTTAACTGGGCAGAAAACCACCACATCCGCATCGGCTCACGCAAAGCAGACAAGGCAGAGGCGGCATCCGAAAGCTACAGGGATGCGCTTGCAGGTCTTGGAGTGGAAGGCGACATTTTAGGATGTGATAACATGACCGCAGCCGAGGGCGCAGACGTGATCGTACTCACAGTACCTCACGAACACGTCTCGGGAGTGATCGATACCGTGCGCCCGGTGCTCGATCGCCAGATCGTTATCTCTCCGGTCGTTCCGATGACGAAATCTGAATATTTCGAGTACAACCCGCCCATGCAAGGGAGTGCGGCAGAGGAGATTCTGGAGATGCTGCCAGAGGGCACCTCTGTGGTTGCGGCATACCACACAATCGCCTCCGGCAGGCTGTGCAGTCTCGATCCCGCATTCAGGTACGATGTGCTAATCTGCGGCAATGACCGCCATTCAAAGGATGTCGTGATCAGCCTCACCGATGAAATTGAGTGCCTGCGTCCGCTGGATGCCGGTCCGCTCGCAGCAGCAAGGACGATCGAGTCGTTAACACCAATGCTGCTCAATCTCGCCATGCTGAACAACCTGAAAGATCCGAGCATCAAGATCATGTAAGATTACGATGTCACTTGATTCCTTGCGCCCTCATGCACAAAGCATCCTAAAGCCGCTTGTTAGGATCATGTCCCGCATGGCGATAACGCCTGATGCCATGTCGGTCATCTCCCTTGTCTTTGCCATCTCTGCAGGAATGCTGTATGCGATGTCGGGTGACAGCACAACGCTTGTGCTTGCTGCCGGTGCGATGGTGCTCTTAAACGGGATCGCGGATGCGATGGACGGGGAACTTGCGAGAAGTTCAGGCACCGCGGGCAAGCGTGGCGATTTCCTGGATCATGTGATCGACCGGTATGCCGATATCTTCATCATCTGCGGGATATTCTTCGGAGCGTATATGGACTGGCGGATCGGGGTTGCTGCGGTCGTTGGCACGCTTCTTACCAGTTATCTTGGTGTGCAGGCGCAGGCAGTTGGGGTTGGCAGGTATTACGGCGGAATACTCGGGCGGGCGGACCGTCTTGTAATTATAATGCTTGCAAGCATCCTTTACTTCCTGCATCCTCAGGAGATCTACGGGTTTTCATTTCTCGGGTGGTCGATAGTGTTTATCGCGATAGCAAGCAATTTAACAGCGATCCAGCGGTTTGTGTATATCTGGAGGGAGCTTTCCTGATGGTTCTGATCGTGGTAATATTTCCTGACGTACGTACGTCTGATGTGAATTTGGTATGTCGATTCTCATAACCGAACTTTAACAAAATTTTGACCAAAAAACTCCCGGAATCGGCATCGGTCGGCATCTTCGCTACCTAACACACGCCAGAATTTGTAGGTACAACCTCCTTCACATCAAATAACGGAACCTTGATCCTCAATTCCCTGAATATCGCCTCCAGATCCGGATCAGGCTTGATTGGCCTCCAGATGTGCAACCGATTCTTCAATCGTTCATGTTCATAGAATCCCTCCACAGCATTCCCAGACCTTATCGTCTCCGATAGTCCTCCAAACGAATGTTTAATCCCTTCTCGTGCAAGAATTTTCCGTAATATAGACATCAGTAGGTAGCCAAGGACAACCGTCACGATATGAGTCTCTATACGCATATCCTTGCTGTGATACACTGGATCAATCTCCATATCTGATTTTAATGCTCTGAATCCCTCTTCCACTACCCCTCGTCTCTTATAGATCGCAAGCACCTCCTCAGCCGACAACCCTGAATGCCCGGTAAAGAGAACAAAGAATCCATATCGATCTTTCCTGGATTTAATCTCATTGTAATCTGTCTGCAGCTCTGATTTGCCCTTATTTTAAGTATATTTCAGGAGCATGGAAGATATGTCGACTTTCTCGATGAAACGGCGCGCGCTGTTCGTCTTCATCATCGAGACGAAGTAGATCCCCTGTTCCTGGAGTTTTCTCAGATATTTTATGTTATCTTCGTTTACGTTGCCCTGATCAAAGATTATAAACTTCTCCTTGATTTTCTCGGTCAAACTCTTATATCTGGTATTGATGCGGCGTATAAATTCATCAAACATCTTAACATCCTATGTATTGCCGGGATATGCTTTTGCAAAGAGAGGGATGCGCTGTTCGGAAACACCGAGGACGAGATTCACCTGCGACGGGCTTTTCAGTTCATTGCTGCTGCTATATTCGAAACGGACCAGACCTGTTTCTATGTCTTTCCAGATTTTTATCCTGGTCTCGTCCATTAGTAGATATTTTAATCCAATAGGATGGTTTTTGATAGTATTCTTTACCAGATCGTACGTTATATCATCGAGATTGTCATAAATCTGTACTTGCTCAATAAGCTGTGGGTTTTAGGATTTTAACCACAAGATTACACAGATCTCCACGAGATTTCTGTGTT
>JAYEFK010000138.1:0-6275 GCA_034658575.1 Methanobacteriota archaeon | reverse complement strand
AAGGAGCAGCCACAAGGGCAATTTATGGTGCAGCTTCTTGTCGCGCAATCTCGTGTAATCTCGTGGTTTTATGTGGATTTCCACACGATATTGAGCATGTTCGTATGATATTGATTTATTCGCTCTGGGAAGATCCTCAGGAGTGGTTAGAACATTATCTCATGCGTTCTATCTCGGAAACAGTTAATTCAATGGTCAAATGCCGGTTTGGCGCGCCGCTCGAGGAAACGGCTTGAATCGCGGAAGGAGACTGAGACGCGGCTGAAGCTTGTGGGGCACAATATTCGGCGAGTGGGGTATCGGAGGTCATGGGTGACGTGGTACCACACTGGAGGGGATGTACGTGAATTTCGTCCCAGGACCCCTCCGCAGCAAAGATTTTTAAGCGATCTGCACAATCATCCAATCACAAGGAGGCTTAGTAGCAATGGAAACGAAATTCATCTTCTCAAACACACTGAGATGGAACAGCGGATATCAGGCGACTATATCTTTCGGCGACAAGGCAAGTTTTGAGTTTGCCACGCCACCGGAATTCCGTGGTCCGGAAGGCTTTATAAGCCCTGAAGAACTCTTTGTCGCATCTGCGAGTACGTGTGCTCTGACCACGTTCATCGCAAAGACAAAGAAAGCCGGCATCACCATCCTCTCCTACGAGTCCAGCACAGAAGGGACGCTTGAAAAGTTAGAGGGGGGGATGATGTTCACGACGATCGTTGTGAAGCCGAGAATAAAGACGGATGGTGACAAGAAGACCGTGAAAGAGATCGCCTCACAGGTAGAAAAAGGCGCTCTCGTCTTAAATTCGATGAAGACTGTTGTCACGATAGATGCGACAATCGAGTGACGAACAATTCGGAATCACCCGCGCAGCCCTTCGAGTATGGAATCGTATCTGGCAGCTACCCGCTCGATCACATCGGCAGACGCATCGCTGTGCGTGGGAAACGTAATGGCACCAGTACCAAGATAATCCGGCGCAACCAGTACTCCTGTCTGTGATATCGTAAATCCGAGATCGTTCAGGATGCGGGCTGCCATTTCCGATGCTGGCTTTACCTTGATATCCAGTTCCGCATCCAGTTTCCGTGATTTTTCACGATATCTCTCTTTCAATTCTTCCAGTTCCAGGACAACCTTCGAAACATCGTTCTTCCTGCCGTACCTGCCGATCGCTTTTACTGATTCAAGCAGGTCATCGAAGGTGGTAGATGCGATCTCAATAACATCTCCTGAAAAATTCCCGCGTACCTTGTCTGTATACCCTTTTGAGATCACAAGCACCTGAATAGCACCAAACAAAGCGAGATCCTCGGCAGACGGGTTGTACGCGCCGACCACAACGTGTGGAATCCCGCAGCGCCGCAGAAGCGATCTGTACATCGGGGTAACTCCGATCCGCGCCTCCATCCTCGACTTAAGCGCATTCCGAATAGCTTCCGGGTCGCTCGAATCCAGACCGAAGTACTCTGCAAATCTATGCGTCGTCGTAAGGAGTTTTGTATGCCCTTTTGGAACGGACCCGATCAGTTCCATCCCGAGCAAGTCGTGCACATGCGAATAAGCCGAGTTTCCACGAATCCTCACGAGATCTGACTGCGTTACTGGCTGGTGGTATGCGATCACCGATAATGTACGGAGCACAGGCGCAGGCAGTTCCTTTGGAGCGAACGACCGCACGTATTCGACGTATTCGGGCACGACCTGCATCAGGTACTCTGCATTTTTCGATTTTATGATCTCGATTCCGGATTCCCGTTCCATGTACTCTTCGACCAATCCGTCTGTGATCAGGGACGTCTCGTCCTCTGGTCTGTCGATCAGGTCACCTAACCGGGTTATATCAACTGCACCGCTTGAAGCAAAGAGCGCGGCTTCGATGATCTCTTTTTCGTTCTTCACTTAAGGTTCAGGTTCGACCGGATGCATCTTATCTCTTTTCGTGGGAGAAGTGTTTTCGGCTTGCGGTGCTACCAAAGAGAGGCAGTACCGATTTTTGGCCTGCCAATAAAAAAAGCGCAGTTTATGCTGATATAGAGCATCGCAGGCACCATGGTGCTGGTGCCTCAGTCGACCACATCACTCCGCAGATGCTCTCCTCGCTTTACGACCTTATCGGGCCATACCCTGACACCCGAGAGGATCGCATCCTTTGAAACAACCGCCCTCTTACCGAGCACAGTCCCGGTTTCGAGCGAACAATTCTCGTGTACGCGGCAATCGTTGTCGATGATGGAACTGAAGATGAGCGATTCCCTGCCGATCCGGACGTTGTCATAAATATGCGAAGTCAGGATGTGCGCATCATCCTCGATCACGCAGTTCGATCCGATCGTTGTGTACGGACCGATCAGCACCCGATCCCCAATCGTTGTATTCTCGCCGATCACAACCGGACCAACGATCATGGACGATTCCGCGATATCAGAACCATCCCCGATCACCACAGGATCCCTGATCCGTGGTGTGTGGATTCTTGCGCTTCCGGATATCTGATCGAGTTTCCATTTACATGCGTTCCGGTACATCTCGTGATTGCCGATGTCAGTCCATCTGCCCTGCACGAGAAATCCATCGATCTCTTTTCCAGCGTCGAGCAGGGCGGGAAAGACGTCCTTTGCAAAATCATACATCTCTCCGTCGGGAATCCAGTCTATAATCTCAGGATCGCAGACATAGATCCCGGTATTTACGAGATTGCTGAATGCCTCACCGGGTTCTGGCTTCTCAAGGAACCGATGAATCACGCCATCCGCATCCATGTCGCATACCCCATACTCGAAAGGATCGTCGATGCAGATCAGCCCGATGGTGACGATGGCATCATTCGTCTCGTGGAACCGGTATATCTCACGAAGCTGCAGATCAAGGACGTGATCGCCGCCAACTACCATAAAAGGGCTATCTTCGAGGTGCGATCTGGCGTTCCTGACGCCTCCCGCCGTTCCGAGCGCGGTTCGTTCGTACACGCAATCGATATCGATGCCTTCGATCTTCCGCACCTCTTCTTCGATCATCTCACCGAGATACCCGAGTGTCAGCACGGCATCTGTGAACCCCTCGGTCTTCAGGTGCTCGATCAGATGCACGATCGAGGGTTTGTTCAGAAGTGGTATCATCGGCTTTGGTCGCTCAAAGGTCAGTGGACGGAGTCTTGTGCCCAGTCCACCGCACATAATACATGCTTTCATGGTCTTATTCTGTGTTTTCATAAGTCTCAACGAATTTCACGCTATCAAGTTCCATCGATCTAAGGAGTTCGTTTGCGATACTCGACTTCGCGAGCAGCCAGTTCTGATTTAGCCTGAGATCGCCTGGCGGTTCGATCATAGCAACGTCATCGATAAGCTCTACATCAAAATCCCTTCTGAAGTATGATTTTAACAGGGATTTGATCTTGTCGAGGTCGTCATCGATCCGATCTTCGATCACATAATCAAAGATCAGGGTTTTGCCAGCCATAGGAAGGTTGAAATCGATCCGCACCCTGCGCCCGATCGTCATGACGACCGTGCCCTGTTGCCCATCGACGACCGCCCGCATCCCTTTCACAGGCGGCTCTGTAAATTTGGATGTGGGGTAAGTCTTTACCAGTTCCGTTTTGGGTTCGCCGTAGCCCAACTCTGGTGGAATCTCAACCGTCCCGTGATAGCCGACCTCCTTTTCGACAATATCCTCATCCAGACCTTCCACGACATGCCCTTTGCCAACGATGATCACGAAAGAATCGTATCGGGTGTTCTCATTGTATATGCCGTGTTCCTTTGCGACTTCCTCGTCGGTGGTGTCGAATACCATGCCGTCTTCCAGCCGCCCGGTATAATTTATCCGTATAAAATCCTCATTCTCTATAGTCAATTATATCATCTCATAGATTCGTATTTCTTTTGTCCATCGTGTGGATCATGATTGTTGCAAGTTTCATAGTATGCGGTAAATGTAGGCATCTTCTATCAGTGTATTGTTTATAACGTTTCGTGTAAATCTGATACCCGCTATATCCGGTCCTGTGCGGATTGCAGCCTTTAGAAGTTTTATTAAATGATGCTTTGGGCTCAGAACTGAAATGTTTTTCAGAGAAATTTCTGACGGCGGCGATGGTCGTGTCAGCACCGACCGTATAAAACCATAAGATTTTCTCGGACCATTATCTTCTACAAACGGAGAAGCGATTAAAAGCCGCCATTCGTCAGAATCTGACGAATAGAACCACAGAGAAGCATCTACTTTAAACTCTGTCTTGTCCAGAGCTTCTACTATATCCTTTCCCTCTTGTATGTCCCGCTCTACCAATGCCGTTTTATCCATTGTAAAACTCCTTGTTTTGCATCTGCGATCGCAGAATAGAGATCTTGTGCTTCTTTATCGGTATGTTTCTCATATCGGCTCTTCTCGGACCAGTCTTTGACAGTATTCCAATTATCTGCAAAATCCGGATTACTTTCCAACTCCTTGTCCATATCCAGTCCGAGAGCAGCTATCTTAACAATATCTCCAAGTTTATGACTGTAACTTGCGTTAACAACCTTCTTGTCTGGGAAATCATGAAGTCTTGTTTGTTTTGCGATACATGCCTTCAACCCGCATTCAACCACATATCCACAAAGATAATACGATCCTTCATAATTCCCATTTTCCAGTAACACGCGTGCCTCCCTACATCTGATAAGCGCAAGATCTTGTAGATCATACCTATTCATCTGCGCGCCTCTCTTGTATGAACATTCCACGTAACATATCTATTCAGGTCCTGCGCGTAAGCCCATACCGCTCGACATTGTGGTCAGCAATTGCCTGAATCTTCGCAATCTCATCTCTTCCGCGCTCATCTTTGAACAGGTGCGCAAACCGCTTCTGCATCCGGAGATACTCCTCAACAGGTTTTTGTTTGATCTTATGCACCTTCCCGAGTTCTCCATCCACGATCTCAAAGATCGGATACAACGCGGTCTGGACTGCGAGCCGTACGACCTCGACACCCAGTGAACTATCGAAGTACCAGCCAGTGCAACATGACGCGTGGATCTGGACATAAGCCGGACCCTCGGTCTCAGTAGCGGTTTTTATCTTGCGGATCAGGTCTTTTGGGTACGCAATTGTTGCGGTCGCCACGTAGGGCGAGCCGTGCGCCACAAGGATCGCGGGCATGTCCTTCTTCGGGAAGGGATTGCCGTAAGAAACCGTTCCGGAAGGGGACGTCGTGGTCGATGCATCAAAAGGCGTCGATGCACTGCGCTGGATGCCTGTGTTCATGTATGCCTCGTTGTCGTAGCACACATACGTTATGTTGTGCCCGCGCTCGAATGCGCCTGATATGCTGCGGATGCCGATATCGAAGGTGGAGCCATCGCCTGCGATGACGAGCACCTTTGTATGAGTATTACCGTGTGCAGCGAGTGCGGTCTCGATCCCTGATGCAACTGCGGCAGGGTTTTCGAAGAGCGAGTGGATGTACGGGACCCGCCATGCCGATTCAGGGTAAGGGGTTGTGAATACCTCAAGGCAGCCGGTAGGACCGCACACGATGCAGTCGCTGCCAGCGCCTTCGAGAACAAACTTCGCTGCAAGCGATGCCCCGCACCCTGCGCAGCCGCGATGTCCCGGTGCCAGTAGACTCTCTGTAATCATTCTTGTTGCCTCTCCTATCCCCGGTACACCGTGACGTTCTCAGAAGGGCGTATAATTGTTTCACCCATCTGAGAAACAACCATCATCGTATAGATCACTGCCTCTTCCCCAAGTACATACCCTTTAACGTCCCATAGTTCAACACCCTCTACTTCCCAGTTACCATCCTCATCGACATGCCCGACACTCGGTCGAAGGCTATCTCCTTCATCTTCAGTGCAGACATGAATCCGGACCTTTGAGCCGGGCACACCACCATGTCCTTTGACATTGATTATGCGGGGAACGCCATCGCCATCTGCAGGATAGGTGATCTCGAATGTGTGAGTTGCGTTCGGGGTTGGGGTTGGTGTGGGTCGCGACGGTGGCACAACCGTCTCTACCGGTGTCGGTGTTTCCTTTGTGACCGGTATCTCCGGATCGAGCGGGTTTTCATCCTTTGAATCCCAGTAACCATCGCCATCGGTATCCACATTGTTCGGATCGGTTCCGGCAACCAGTTCCTGTTCATCGTCCCATCCATCGCCGTCGCTGTCGATAACCTTCTCATCCTGCCAGATGCATCCTGATGATAGTAGTAGTGACGCGACTGCCACGATTAGCACAATATCTTTTAATCTCATGATTACCTCCAATTGTTGGGTAGC
>JAYEFK010000137.1:0-6410 GCA_034658575.1 Methanobacteriota archaeon | reverse complement strand
TGACATCGCCCGCTTTCCTCTGCTTGCCGATACGGAAACGAGGGTGAACCACGCCAGATCAGCGATCCAGTGCCCGGTAACGAAGAGCACAGCCGCAGTAACGCTGATCGCAAGCCCGTCCATCACCATGGCGTTTCCGATGGTGAGCCACCAGATCAGGAAGTACGGGTTTGAAACCGATGTCAGAGCGCCTGCCGCGACAGCGTTACCTGCATTACTTCTGCCCACATAAAACGTCGCACCCTTCGATGAGTTGAGGGTCAGCGCCCCAAAAACTACAAGAGCCCCGCCTCCTGCTATCGATACAATCCGGAAGACCGTATCGGTTGCCACCGAGAACCCGAGAACGATCAGGGTGCAGATCACGACCTCTACAACTGCATGTCCAAGCACGATCTCGGGACCTGCAATCCAGCCCCGCCGGAGCGATGCATCGATCGTCGCAAAGAGCATAGGTCCTGGCACGGCAGCGCCTGTGAGTCCGATCATAAACCCGAATGCGAGGAACTCGATTAATGTCGAAGACATCGATGCTCCGTCTTGAGAATGTTAACACCGCATTATCATGAACCGCGCATTTCTGCTACATGTCGGATCCGCTTATCGATCAATGCAGCAGTCCCGATATCAGATCTCGCAACCAGATCGCCGTGTATTCCGGTAAGCCCGTGAGATGCGATCTTCTCTGCCTCCGCTATCGTCTGCGCAATCCCGACAACGGCAATCGCGCGTGATCCTGTAGTGTACACGACACCGTCCTGCTCGTACACGCTCGAATAGAAGAACGTGGCATCTCCGATAACGCCGAAGGCGTCGATGCTCCGTCTTGAGAATGTTGACGCCGCATTATCGCCTATCTCGACAATAGTATCTTTTACAGGATTTTCAGGATAACCTGCCGGAACTGCGTACTTGCAGACGGTTGCAAGACGCTCAAATTCGACATCCAGATCAGAGAGCGTCCCATCTGCAACCGCTGAGAGGATGTCCACGAAATCGGTGCGGAGCAGTGGGAGGATGTTCATCACCTCAGGATCGCCGAACCGTGCGTTAAACTCAATTACCTTAATCCCTTTCGCTGTTATCATGAACTGACCGTAGAGTATGCCTTTGTACGCGCCGACGTCCTCTTTGATGCCTTTTATGGTATCGCGCATGATCGCCTTTGCTTCCTCGTAATCCTCTTCGCGCATGAACGGCAGGATATCCCCCGCGTCCGAGTATGATCCCATGCCGCCGGTATTCGGTCCCTTATCTCCGTCGTAGGCGCGTTTATGATCCTGCACAGCAGGCGCAAATGCAAGCGTCTTTCCATCCGAGAATGCCTGCACAGTAAACTCTTCGCCCAACAGATTCTCCTCGATGACGACAGATCCGGTACCCAGGAGTTCGGATGCGTACCTTTTCGCGCCTTCGATCTCGAAGTGATCGCCCATCACCTTGACCCCCTTCCCCCCGGTAAGCCCGGTTGGCTTTACAGCGACATCACCGAGTTTCTCGATGAACGCGTGTGCACCATCATAATCACCCTCCTCAAAGACCTCAAACGCTGGGCAGCCCCTAATCCCGCGTCTCCGCATGAACATCCGAGCCCATGCCTTGTCAAGTTCGATCTGCGCCGGAGCAAGCCGCGGTCCGAGACACGGGATGCCCTCGTCTTCGAGCGCATCGGCAAGCCCGAGCGCAAGCGGCGCTTCAGGACCGATCACTGCAACATCGATCTCCTTTGATCTCGCGTACGGGATGACTGCGTCCACGCTCTCGTCTGCGATGAGGAAGTCCTTGCACAATCCCGCGGTTCCGGGATTCTTTCTGCTCATCACTGCATAGAGCTCCGGATCTTGCCTGCTGCGTGCGACCGCCTCTGCGATCACATGTTCTCTTCCGCCACTGCCTATGAGTAGTATCTTCATGAGTGGGACTATGCGAAGACTGGTTACTAAAGAGTTTTGACAGGCAGGCGGGGGTGGAGCGGAATTCGTGACAATCCCTCACAAAAGATCCATGATCCCCACGCCGCCGAGCACGATGCTCGTAACGATGAGCCCTGCAAGCATGACGCCTCCGAGGATGGCGAGAAACGCGTGTCTGAACTGTATCCCGAATACGAATGCTGCCGCGCACCCGGTCCATGCGCCTGTGACCGGCAGGGGAATCGCCACGAAGAATAGAAGCGCGATGGTGCCGTATCTCTCGAATTTTCCGTTGTGCCGGTGGTACGTGCGCGTAAATAGCCAGTTGAAGAAGACATCCCAGAAGACCCACCGCCGCAGGTAATTTGATACCGATTCGAGAAAGAGTAAAAGTGGTACGACCGGCAGCATATTCCCGATCACTGCAGCGATGTATGCAGTTAATGGATCCATGCCGTACACCCCGATGGCTACCGGAATTGCGACCCTGAGCTCCCCGACCGGCAGCGCCGCCATTAGCAGGGTCGCAACCGGATGCGGTATCGATTCGAAGAGTCTGATGATGGCATCGATCATGTCTGAAATATTGGCGGGCAGATGTATTTACCTTTTACCGGTTACTTGGTAGCCCAGGCGTGCGTCAAGATTATTATGCCAGAAAAACCATACATCACCAATGCGAATTGCATCAACCCTTGAACTGCCGGATAAGCCGGGGCAGCTTCTGGCAGCACTGACACCACTGTCGGCTCTCGGCGGCAACATCATAAGCATCGTGCACCATCGCGACCAGAGAACCTCGAGGGGCAAGATTCCGGTACAGATCGTATTCGAGATCGGTGAAGCCGAGCGGCAGTTGCTGATCGATGAACTCGAGAAGAGCGGCATTGCTGTTGCCAGCATCGATGAGAATCCGCTGATCGAACGTGAGTCCGTGATACTGATCGGGCATATCATACATACCGACATCGAAGACACGATCGACTGTATCGACCGCACCGGATTTGCAGAGGTTACCGATATCACCATTGCAATGCCAACAATCGAAGGTGAATCATCCGCATACATGCTCATCGAGGCGGTAGGAAAGTCCGAACTTGCGGAAGCTGTCGATCTCTTAAAGGAGATTGCAGAACAGAAGGACCTGCTGGTGATCGAGCCTGTGTGGAACTGAGGTAGCCGTCGCTCATGCTCAACATATCAGACCTCTCATCCGAGTTCGAAGACAGGAGATCCGCAATCATCGACTACGAGCGTGAGACCTCTGGCGAACTCGAAGAGTACAGAAAAGCACTCCCGAATCTGGATCGTGCAGATGCGGCATTAAACAGCACCCTTCCGCAGTACAGCGGCGCAAGGATCTTTGAGCCGGGAGAGACCATCAGACGTTTCCGCCCGGCTGCGGACTGGAACGGCAAGCATGATGCCATGGAATGGGTGGACTCTGTGCTTGCCGGTGTTGCGGTCGGATCTGCGGATGGCAGCCAGATATATCCGGATAAAAATTATGGTCTTCCGATCGCGGTCGTGCAGATCGGCAGCGTCCTGAACCGGCACACGGAAGAATCCGGGTACGCGCAAAGTACAAGCGCGACCCTGATCACGCCTGATGAGTTTGCGGACGCAGGGGAGTATGCATTCAGTAAGGCATTTGTGGATGTTAGACGCTTTGCTCTCGAATGCGATGCGCTGATCGATCTGATGCACACAGGCACAGGCACAGGCACGGACACGGACACGGACGGCGACCGGATCTACCTGCTGCTCGACGGGACGCTGGTGCCCTCGCACATCAATGCGCTACGCGCGAACGTAAAAGAGATATATGCGGGCGCGATGAGGAGATTGCTCGACGCATCGAACGAGACCGGAAATCCTGTGATCGGATATGTGGATGTGAGCGTACAGAGGGATGTCGTGACGATGATGCGCCATATCTACAGACTTACCGAGACGAAAAGACTCTTCGATCCGGTCTTGTTCGCAGGCAGGCTGAACTGGGGCGACCGGACAAAGGCGTTTGTCTGCAACCGGGACGACCGCCGCGGCGCAGACAGTCCATCGGTGCTCGATATGTATGCAGGGTACCGGGACAGCATCGCATTCTTTTACATGCGGATGGGTGATCTTCCGAGCCGGATCGAGTTTCCGGTCTGGTGCGCGGACGATACTGCCGAGATCGACCGCATAGCAGACATCATCCGTGCGGAGACGATCATCCGCGGGAGTTATCCTGATATCCTGATGCTGGCGCACAGGAATGCGGTGATCACGACAGGAGAACATTCGCTCTTTTACAGGATGCTAACTCGTTTCTGCACCGAGCACGGGATTGCTGCGTACACCGGAGCAAAGCAGGCGCATAAGGAGATGGATAAAGGGATGTCCCGGGAAACCGGGGGCATGGATGCGCACCGGAATCATTAGGCGTTATGATTAGGTCGATACCACAAGCCGCGACCGTCCGCATGACCGAATATTTTATGAGGCATTACATCACTTGATCATGATGCAGGGCTCGTGGTCTAGTCGGTTATGACACCGCCTTTACACGGCGGGGATCATGCGTTCGAATCGCATCGAGCCCACGGGGCTGTGGCCTAGCCAGGTATGGCGACGGGCTCCAGCGGATAAATGATGAACAACGGGTCTACTGACGCCTTCCCGACGGGGCGGGCGTATGATGAGCCGTTGGAGCACTGATGTGCCCTCCTCGACCTTCGAGGGTTCGGAGAGACCCGTCGATCGTGTGTTCGAATCGCACCAGCCCCATTCCGATGCCATGATAAAATATGAAGGGCATTGAAGATATGAAAGATGCTAACAGGGCATAAAGTAGTACAATACCGATTAAGCAAACCAGAGACTCTTCGCTGAACTAAAAACGATAACCCCACCCCCACAAACGGGATGGAAACAAGGAGGAATCCGTCATCCCGGATCTACCAGCAAAGGTGAAAGGAGGCGTTTTCCACCTTTGTCCGCACAACATGATATGTGCCAGATGTAAGTAATTATTAATCATTGATAAACTTTTTGGTCATCGTGTTACTTCCCAGATGGCATCACCAACATAGTGTAGTGTTTTAACCGCTTTTCCGGAATCGCCGATCATCTCGCCCCCTGAAATGAGCGCACGCCCGATCGCAAGTGCTTTTCTGTGCGCCTCCTCGATTACGATCACGAGATCCCCTGCCCTGATACCGGGATCTGCCTGCACGATTCCCGGGCGCATCACATCAGCACCGTTCACCACAAACCTGATGGCGCCAGCATCCACCACAACGATGCGTGCCTCTGGCTTCACCTCAAGCGCGCCCCGCACAGTGAGAAACGGCTCGCCATCTGGCATGAAGATCATCGGTACCCCCTCGACCTGTATGATGTCACAGACATCGGTTGTAACCAGTTCAAACCGTTTTCCTTCGAATATCCCCCCGATATCAGATGGATCGAATGCTTTTTCGAGTTCTTTTATGATCTTTTTCGCATCACTGCTTCGCAGGTAATGCCTCGATCTGGTATGGATTCCCATGATCTCAATTCTGCGGTGCAACTTAAGTGACTTCCTCCCCGCTACAAGTAACGGGGCTTCCTGCTTCCTTGCGGCTGCTCATGCAACCATCTCCACAGGCGTTAATTCCCCGCAGTCCGCGGGTACATAACGGATCACCTGAAGTGATCCGTCGATGCCACTGCTTGCAAGGGCAGGGCAATATCGGTTTTTGATGTTGATTGCGGCGTTATGATCTCGATCCATGACCGCTCCACAATCAGGACATCGGTATGTCCTCTGTGAAAGTGGCATCGACTGGATGCAGCCGCAAACAGAGCATTGTTTTGATGTGTTTCCTGGATTAACCAGTTCTACGACGCAACCAGCGTATTCTGCTTTGTAGGTCGTGAAATTGATTAACATGTTCCAGGATGCATCGTGAATTGATCTTGCAAGATGATGGTTTTTGACCATGTTTTTGATCTGCAAGTCCTCAAATATGATTCGGTCGTAGGTATCTGCGAGTGTCCGGCTCGCTTTGTGCATGTAGTCCTTCCGGGCATTTCTAACCTTACGGTATATCCCTGCAAGTACAATCTTTTGCTTATTCCGGTTATTCGATCCCTTCTTTTTTCGTGATAGGTCTTTTTGTGCTTTCCGTAACTTCGAGTCGTACTTATCCAGTGTTTTTGGATTCTCAATCACCGTGCCGTCGGATAGTGTTGCAAGCGTGGTTATCCCGACATCTACACCGGTAGAGGTTAGAATCTCTTTTGGTTCCGGGTCTAACAGTTCCACGCTGAAACACGCGTACCACTGATCGCCATCGCGCAGGATTGTGCAGGTCTTGATCTTTCCGACAATTTCCCGGTGTATAAACATCCGGATCGTTCCAATCTTAGAGAGCTTCAGTTTGCCGCCGCCCAGTAATGCGCCCTTGCAGGAAGCATCGATGCCACTGCCAGCAGGGCAGGGCATTATCTTAAATCCGGATTGTGGAT
>JAYEFK010000136.1:19112-21584 GCA_034658575.1 Methanobacteriota archaeon | reverse complement strand
GGGTTGGTTTGTAGACTGTAAGTTAATCTTTTAACCCCTCGTACCGATACTACCACCGATGAAGAAATCGACATTTGAGATCACAGCATCGATAGGCGCGTTGCTCTTCTTTATCCTGATGTGCGTCGTATTCAACAGCATCAACGCAGGGGGAGTAGGTTTTCTGGCAGCGCTACTAATATTCATCCTCGCAATCAGTGCAGCAGGGTTCAAACTGGCTGATTTTGGAGAATAACGGTGGCTGTCAGCACCCATTACTTAAGCTTCTCAACAGGCGGGAATGCAGACATCATCGACATAACCGATGACGTCTCCGACGCGCTCTTAAAATCAGGACTCTCCGGCGGGACCGCCACGATATTTGCGCCCGGAGCTACTGGTGCGGTGACAACGATCGAGTACGAATCCGGTCTGATCTCCGATCTCAAGGATATGCTTGAGCGGATTGCGCCGCAGAACATCGAGTATGCGCACAACCTGAAGTGGGGCGATGGCAACGGGCACTCCCATGTGCGGGCGGCGCTGCTCGGTCCGAGCCTCTCTGTGCCGTTTTCCGGTGGCAGGATGCAACTCGGGACGTGGCAGCAGATCATCTTCATCGATCTCGACAACCGCCCAAGGGACCGGAAGTTGATCGTGCAGATCGTCGGGGAATGATCCACACGCGGCATTCTTCTGATCGATCAGAAGGGGATGGGCTTTGTGAAAGTCGGTCTCTGGGAACGGTCACGATCGATGCATGAGTTTGCTGCCGGATGATTACGTGCAAGACATCGGTGCAGCCAGACCGAAAATAGGGATTAGCGTCCGATCACAGCGTTCTCTGCGCTGCTGCCGCTGCCACATTTCTCGCAGTCTTCCATGAATGTCGCACCCACTCCGGAAAACTCCTGTGCTCACGGAACCACTCCCGCATGAACCGGATGGTCTTTGGGTCTGCCGGATACCCGCTGCCGAAATCCCCGACCTCCTCCCCGAGCGTCTTGACCGCGTGATCCCTCTGCACCTTTGCGATGATGGACGCTGCGGCAACGATCGGATAGGTTGCATCTGCTTTGTGCCGTGCAGTAACCGTGAGATGGCGCTTGCATGACCCCTGCACGTTTCTTCCAAACCGCGCCTCATTGACATCGGCAGCATCCAGGAATGCGTGTTCGGGCTTCAGGTTCTCAAGCACTCTTGCAAATGCCTTGACCATGATCTCGTTCATCGTCATGACCGTGCGCAGTTCGTCGATCTGGTGTGCGCTCACCTCCAGCACAAACCAGCCGTCAACTATTTTCTTGATCTCTCCGTCAAAAAACTCGCGTCTCTTTGGAGTCAGTTTCTTGGAGTCTTTCAGACCGAGTCCATCGATCAGGTGCATATTCTCTTCCTCTATGAGCGCGCCTGCAATGCACATCGGTCCGATCACCGGACCTTTGCCTGCTTCATCGATTCCTGCGATCTTCATGATCAGTGATGACGCAGTGAAGGGATAAATGTATTTATGCCCCTGTTAAAATTTATTCAAGGTGCCCTGGCGTGCTTGCCCGGGCGTTTGATCGAGATCGCGGCACCCTCTAAAATCCGAGACATTCTATCGATTTACTCGATTCGTGTCATTCGTTTAAACGTGAGCATTCGTGATGAAATACGGTGAAACATCACCATGCCCAACACCATCCTCAGCACCGGAGAGATTGACATCTGAAACGTCCTCGACATTCCGAAACCTTTTAATATTCTCCTGCCATCCACTATATATACCTATGAGTAAATCCTTGTTTCGCATGAACCATCTCCGGATAACAGATGGATAACATTTCATGATCGTTATAAGTTAACAAACGGAGCAGTAGGTGAATATCGGTGACCAATAATTCGAACAATGCTCAAGTGTGTTACCAGTGCGGAGTGTTACAGGACGTTTCTGATGGATTACGACCTCGATTGCGAGGTTAAGCACATCAGTCAGGTTCTCGCAGATGCTGATCTCGGGATCACGAACGGCAGTGCGACTGCCACAATCCATGACGCATGCAGGCTCGGACGCCATACAGGCGAGTATGATGCCCCGCGAAACGCGATTGCAGCGACCGGCGCAAACATCGTTGAGATGCAGCACAACAAGGAGAACGCGCTCTGCTGCGGCGTCAGTTCGATGATGAACTGCAACGACCGCACAAAAGCACTTCAGGTCATGCGGATGGATGAGGCGAAGGCGACGGGCGCGGATGTGTTGATCACGTCGTGTCCGAAGTGTCTTGCGCATCTGACTGCCTCAAGGAAGAGGAGGATTCCGAGCACGGGCACGATTACCCGTTTGAGGTATTGGATCTTACCGTGTATCTGGCATGCAAACTAAGTGGCGGCGATGGAGGCGATGGAGATGAGTGACACAATCAAGACAAGCGACCTCGACAAGGCATTCAGAGACGAGGTGCTGACCGAACCCGGTGCCGAAAAACTGATTCTTTGCTTCAACTGCAC
>JAYEFK010000136.1:0-19012 GCA_034658575.1 Methanobacteriota archaeon | reverse complement strand
AAGTGGCGGCGATGGAGGCGATGGAGATGAGTGACACAATCAAGACAAGCGACCTCGACAAGGCATTCAGAGACGAGGTGCTGACCGAACCCGGTGCCGAAAAACTGATTCTTTGCTTCAACTGCACAGGCTGCACCGCGGGCTGCACGATGGCTGAGCACGAGCCGAACTACAACATCAGGCAGCTACTTCGGATGGCAAACCTCGGGATGCGGGATGAGCTTCTGAACCATCCGTACCTCTGGAACTGCACGACCTGCTACAAGTGCCAGGAGCGATGCCCGCAAGGTGTTCCGAACGTGGACATTCTCTTAAAGATCAGAACGATGGCTGTGCACAGCGGAATCATGCTCGACAATCACAGGAAGGTTGCGCAGTTGATGGCAAAGACCGGGCACGCTGTTCCCATAAACGATGATAACAAGGAGGAGCGGAAAAAACTCGGGATGAACGAACTCCCTGAGACCGTGCACAACTATCCTGATGCGCTGGAAGAGGTGCACAAGATTGTTGCGAAAACGAAGTTTGACAAATTGACGGAGGATAAATCATGAGCGAACTATCATTCTTCCTCGGATGTATCGCGCCGAACAGGTACCCTGGAATCGAGAAAGCAACAAAGATTGTGATGGAAGAACTCGATGTGCATCTTCTGGAACTTAAGGGCGCGTCATGCTGTCCCGCGCCAGGTGTTTTCAGGTCATTCGACAAGCTCACATGGCTTGCGCTCGCATCTCGAAACGTTGTGCTATCCGAAGAGATGGGCGTAGACCTCTTAACGGTCTGCAACGGCTGCTTCGGATCACTCGTGGATGCGAAC
This sequence comes from Methanobacteriota archaeon, assembly GCA_034658575.1. GTDB lineage: Archaea > Halobacteriota > Methanosarcinia > Methanosarcinales > Methanogasteraceae > Methanogaster_A. Next base: position 18,192 of record JAYEFK010000136.1, on the reverse strand, counting down.
AACCTTTTGAAAGAAGATGAGGAACTCCGAAGCGATGTCAACAAAGTGCTTGCAGAGGTCGGACGCGAGTTCAAGGGCACGATCCGGGTGCGCCACATCATGGAGTACCTCTACGATGACGTTGGTGTCGAGAAGGTCAAGGAATCGATCAAATACCCTGTTGATCTGAAGGTTGCCGTGCACTATGGATGCCACCTGATCAAGCCGTCGAAGGAGCGGCATCTCGGCAGTATCGAGAACCCGACGTTCTTTGACGAGCTTGTTGAGGCAACAGGAGCGACATCGGTGATGTACAAGGACAAGAACGCGTGCTGCGGCGCAGGCGGCGGTGTGCGGACATCAGCCCTTGAGACCGCACTCAAGCTTGCCAGAGCGAAACTTGAGAATGCAAAAGCAGCCGGCGTTGACTGCATCGTGGACGCATGTCCGTTCTGCCACCTCCAGATGGATGTTGGTCAGACCGAGATTGCAAAGAAGTTCGGAGATGTTTTTAATATGCCGATTGTTCACTATTCACAGCTTCTCGGGCTTGGGATGGGATATACCCCGCAGGAACTTGGTATCGACATGAACTACGTCAAGAACGATGAGTTCATAGCAAAGATTGAGAAGATAGGGGGTGGCAAGTAATGGCAGAATTAGTAGGAGCGGTTGCGATTGCAGGCGGCGGTATCGCTGGCATCCAGTCATCACTCGACCTTGCTGACAGCGGGCTCAAAGTGTATCTGATCGAGTCAAGCCCGTCGATCGGCGGCGTGATGGCGCAACTCGACAAGACCTTCCCGACGCTCGACTGTTTGATGTGTACGCTCTCGCCAAAGCTTGCGGAGGCGTCAAGACACCCGAACATCGAACTCCTGAAATACAGCGAGATCAAGGTCTTACCACTACAACGTGGAATAAGTGCGAAATTGAGTATGTTTCAAGGGGTCGACTGATAGCGGTTTTGGGTTGGATTTAGTCTTCGGTATTTTGTAATCTGGCAGGTAATCGGATGGCTACGGCTGTTTTTTTGGGTTTCCAAAGTTGGGTTGTAACCCTGATCCAATAATCATTGCTACGTCTTTCGAGGCATCGAAACCTATTTATACTACCTCCTCGTCTATCCCTACACATAGCCACAAACTACACAAAGAGCGTAAAAAAATGGATATGGGAACAATATTTCTGATAGCCGCGTTGGCAATTGCGTTTACGATTTTCTTGGCGTTGTACCGGGCTGTGTTCGGACCCGGCGTGTTCAATCAGGCAATCGCGATGAATGTGATAGGGACAAAGGTGATCGTTCTGTTGATTGTCATCGGATACATATTTGAGAGACCCGTATTTGTTGACATCGCGCTTCTGTACGCGGTATTGAATTTCGTTGCCACACTCATCATGGCTAAATATCTGGAAAGGAGTGAAATATGCTCAGCATAATAGACCTAATATCGACTGTTTTCATCGTTGCTGGATTATTCTTTATGACCACGGGAGCGATAGGGCTGCTCAGATTCCCTGACTTTTATACACGACTTCATGCGACAGGCAAGTGTGACACACTCGGGGAAGTCCTTGTCATCGTTGGCTGTATGATCTACCAGGGCTGGTCATTCATATCAATAAAGCTCTTCTTCCTCATGGTTTTCATCTTCATCGCAAATCCTGTTGGCACACATGCGCTGATGAAGGCGGCGTACGTAACCGGTATCAAACCATGGAAGAAAGGAGATGAGCGGAAATGAAGCAGGCGAACGTGTCTGCGGATGCGACCACGCAAAAGAGCAGTGTGGCAGGAAAAGTTGCCATGGTAATTGGCATGTACATCTTCTGGCTGCTCTTATCAGCATGTTATAACCCGTGGCACGGGCATGTCAGTTCCATACACATAATCGTAGGCGTGGTATGCGCGGTGATTGTTACGCTGATCTCTCATGATCTCTTGTTGAAAGGGATGGGAGAGATGACATTTCTGAAAACGTACAGGCTGCTGCTCTACATACCATGGGAGTTGTGGCAGATCGTTCTTGCAAACTTTGATGTTGCATATCGGGTGTTGCATCCGTCGATGCCGATAGACCCCCTCGTAATAGAATTTGATACCACGCTCCGGAGTGATTTCTCGCTCACCACATTAGCCAATTCCATCACCCTGACACCGGGAACGATAACAATAGATGTGGACCCTGCCACAGGCAGGTTTCTGGTACATGCGGTAGCAGAAGAACCTGCTGATGCACTTTTAGTTGATAAGACGATGCAAGAAAAGGTTGCTCATGTATTCATGGAGGAATAAGAAGTGATAATTCCACTCGATCTTATGGTGCTATTCTTCGTTGTCGTGATCGCACTCGCGGCGATAACGATGAGAGACCTCTTAGCTTCGATCGTGCTTCTGGGCGTCTATAGTTTCCTGATGGCTACGGTATGGGTGGAGATGCACGCCGTGGATGTCGGGTTTACGGAAGCTGCTGTCGGTGCGGGCGCAACCACTGCGTTTATGATCGCTGCGCTGGCAAGAACCGCGAGGTGGGAGAAGCGATGAACGAACGATCTGCACAATCAATAGTGACGCTTCTTTTTGTGATCATTCTGGGTGCTCTCTTTGTATATGTGGTAGAGGATATACCTGCATTCGGAGACCCTAATTCTCCTCCTATCAAGTATGTTAATCTCTCCATCAGCGCCGATGCGAAGGGCGCGGGTGTATTGGATGGTTTGGATGAAGGAGTACTTCCCAATGATTTGCACGACAAAATACTGAAGAGAGGTTTTCCGCTTCCCGATGATTACGAGATTACGAAAGAAGGAGATGGATGGGATGTGCTCATTCCGAAGGGTGAAGTTTTCTACCCGGGAACTGAGAAGTACTATTTCATCAAAAAAGGAGACGATACACTATGGGTGTACCGCTATTCCATTCCGGTACGGTGGGTGGAGAAATGCGAGGAGGAGATCGGTGTGCCAAATATGGTGACCGCAGGTCTTGCTGATTACAGAGGGTATGATACGCTCGGTGAGACTGTTGTTATATTTACAGCGGGGATAACCGTTATATTGCTGTTGAGGAGGCATGGAAGGCTTTGACTGAAGAACTGAAAGCTTATGGAAAGAAAGATGTCATCATACGCACGACATCGCGGCTGATGGTTCCGTTTATCCAGTTGTACGCGTTGTATGTGATGGTCGGGACCGAAGGAGCAGGCGGCGGCTTTCAGGGCGGCGCAATATTTGCTGCCTCGTTTATATTATTCGTTACCGCATTCGGCATAACCAGAGGGCGTGCGAAATTGCCGGAATCATGGAATGCGTCGCTCAACAGTCTGGGCGTATACCTTTATACAGGAATCGGACTCTTGTGCGTAATCATCTCGTATGGCACGGCGCAGTACCTCAACTATGCCGCACTGCCACTCAATGAGGTTATCGGTCAAGCACAAACGAGATCGCTTATGATCGGTGACGTGGTTGAGGTGGGAATAGGCTTAACCGTGATGTCGATATTCGTGTCCATATTCTTTGATCTTGCGTGGAAGGGGCATGACATCGGAGAAGAAAAGGAGGCACAGGATTAACATGATGGAACTACTCGCCGATGAAGTATTCGCAAAATATAATTACTGGGTAGCAATCACGCTGATGCTTATCGGTTTCTACGCAATGATCTCAAAGGAGAACCTGCTAAAGAAGGTTATCGGTCTAAACATATTCCAGACCGCAATAATTCTCTTCTTTGTCTCGCTTGGCGATGTGTCCATCGGTGGGTGGGGCTTGGGCGTGACAGAACCGATCGTGAAAGGCGCGCTTCCATGGGAATCCGGGGGCATCATACATCATGGTGTTACGTACGCAAATCCACTCCCTCACGTACTCATGCTGACTGCAATCGTTGTCGGAGCGGCTGTGACCGCAGTCGCGCTTGCACTTGTTATACGGATGTATGAGGAGTACGGGACGATAGAGGAGGGGGAAATAATAGAGAAGGAACGCCATAGAGGAGCCTAAACCAATGTTAGCTGCAATAGATCATTTTCCTGTACTTATAGTTGCCATATCTTTGCTTTCCGCGTTCACCATCCTGATTGCAGGATATGTTAACAAGAAAACGTGTTGGTTCATCTCGTTTGTTACCATTCTTGTCCAGTTCGTGATGTCTGCCTATATTCTGCGGCATGTTCTCACGGTTGGAACCATATATTACTGGCTTGGCGGATGGAGACCTCCATGGGGCATAGAATGCGTCGTGGATGCGTTGAACGCCTACATATTAATCATAGTTCTGTTTTTGAGCCTTGTATGCGTAATGTACTCAAAGAGGAACATAGAGCACGAACTGCCCCGCAAAATCGTCACTTTTTACGTCCTGTTCCAGCTCCTTGTAACAGGTCTCTGCGGTGTGACCGTAACAGGTGACATATTCAATATGTATGTTTTTGTTGAGATATTTTCGCTGGCTGCGTATGCGTTGATCGCATCGAGAGGAAAGATCGCGCTCAAGGCGAGCTTCACATACCTCGTACTGGGTTCCATCGGCGCATGTTTTTTCTTGCTCGGGATCGGTTTTTTGTACTCGGTCACAGGCACGCTGAACATGCATGACCTCGCACTCATACTGCCGCCGATGTACGGGAATAAAGTAGTTCAAGCCGCGTATGCCTTCTTCATTGTGGGCTTGAGCATAAAGATGGCGCTCTTCCCGCTCCACACATGGCTTCCTGATGCGCATTCATTCGCACCATCCGAGATAAGCGCACTACTTTCAGGCGTAATAATCGAGGTATCGACATATGCGCTTATAAGAATCAGTTTCTCGGTTTACACGGTCGAGTTCTTAAAACTCCTGCCGATATTTGATATCATCTGCTGGATATCGGCAATAGCTATAATCTATGGGTCGGTTCTCGCAATAGCGCAGACCAATCTGAAGAGGATGCTTGCGTACTCATCAGTTTCGCAGATGGGCTACATCATGCTTGCAGTCGGGCTCTCCACTTCCGCGCACCATGCAATCTGGGGCGGGCTTACACCCGGTCTTATGCATGTACTGAACCACGCACTGATGAAGGGTTGCCTCTTCTTAGTTGCTGGCGCATTTATCTACAAGGCGGAACTGTGGAACATATCGGATTTCAGAGGCATAGCGAAGAAAATGCCATACACCTGCGCGGCGTTTACCCTTGCCGCAATCTCGATGATCGGAGTTCCTCCGAGCGTTGGGTTCGTCTCGAAGCTGTATATCATACTTGCCAGCCTTGAATCCGGCAAATTCGTGTTTGTAGCGGTTATGCTGGCAAGCACGCTACTCAACCTCGTCTATTTCTGGCGGGTGATAGAAACAATGTATATGAAGCAAGAAAAAGGAGCAGATCCGCACCACCCTCGTGCAGTTGCGGTAGATGAAGTGCCACTCACCATGTTGATACCGATACTGACACTTGGTGCCCTCTGCATCATCGTCGGCATTCTCTGGCTCATGAATATACCGATGCCGCTACTGGATCTGGTCAATCAATCGTTTGGACTGGGGGCTGTGCCATGACCGAGACTGCGATTGTAGAATCGATGACACCGCTTCTGGCAGTGTTATGCCCGGTTGCGGCATCGATTTTGATACTGCTATCAGCTAAGCATCCGAACATACGAGAGAGCTGGACGATACTTGCAGGCATAGCGCAGTTTCTCTTAATCTTCTCAATGGCGCCCGCAATCATTGGGGGGAGTATCGTTGAATGCACATTCTTTACAGTTCTTCCGAACATCGATTTTGGCTTCAAGATAGACGCGTTTGGCATGATCTTCGCAATCATCGCGTCGTTCTTGTGGATTCTGGTGTCGTCCTACTCGATAGGATACATGAGGTCGCTCAACGAGCATGCACAGACCCGGTACTACTTCTTCTTTGCTCTTGCCATATTCGGTGCGGTGGGAATATCGCTATCAGGTAACCTGTTCACGATGTTTATCTTCTACGAGATTCTGACGGTCTCGACGTATCCGTTGGTTGCGCATAACCAGACACCCGAAGCGCTCGCCGCAGGGCGCAAATATCTGGCATATCTGATTACATCAGGCGTATTCTTCTTAGCAGCCGTTGTTCTGACATATTATTACACGGGTACAACGGATTTTGTGAACGGCGGAATACCAAATCTAGCAGGGGTGCCACGGACATCACTTATAGTACTTTTCGCACTGTTCCTCCTCGGGTTCATGAAGGCAGCATGGATGCCATTTCACTCGTGGCTGCCAACGGCAATGGCTGCGCCAACACCTGTTAGTGCGCTCTTACATGCGGTTGCAGTGGTTAAGGCGGGCGTATTCGGAATTGTGAGGATTGTGTGTTACGTCTTTGGCATGGATCTGATGCATACACTGGATCTTGCAATCATACTCGCATGTATAGCAAGTTTCACGATAATAGTTGCAAACTTGTATGCCATTGGCTCGGACAACCTGAAAAAGAGGCTTGCCTATTCTACAATAAACCAGCTATCATACATAATCCTGGGAGTTGCACTCCTGACCCCCGCAGGTATAAGGGGTGCAATGCTACACATTCCGTTCCATGCTTTCATGAAGATCACGCTTTTCATGTGCGCAGGTGCTATTATGGTGATCACGGGCAAGAGAGCTGTAAGCGAGTTAAGTGGAGTGGGTAGGAAGATGCCGCTAACAATGGCTGCATTCACCATAGGAGCGATGGGTATGTGTGGAATTCCGCCGATAGCAGGGTTTATAAGTAAATGGTATCTTTGCTCAGGTTGTGTACAAGCTTATGAAACGATATCACCTGTGATGATCGTATTTATGTTCGTTCTGTTAATAGCATCCTTGATGGATGTCGTTTATTTCTTCCCGATAATATATACTGCTTTCTTTGGTAAATTAGAAGATGGCGAAGAAAATGGATGGGTGGAAAAGAAGCATCTTTTTATGATCGTTCCCTTACTGATAACTTCTATTTTCGCTGTCCTTTTATTTTTCTACCCAAACACATTTCATATATTTGACCTTGTAGAAACAGCAATCGAAAATCTCTTTGGAGGTAGATGAAGATGATGGTAAATAATTTGATAGGATTCTTCGGTATCGCAGCAGCAGCACCTGTTCATGAGTATACCGAGCCCCACTGGTGCCTGATGGCATTTTATGCTATGCTTGCAGCTGTTTCATACGTCGTTCTGTGTTTTATGGCGAAAGATCCGGCTCCTCCGCATAAGAATCTATTAATTAAAATTTATTTTGGCTGTCTTGCTATAATCGTTGCTGCAGGTTTATTTACCAACTGGCATATTGATTTCTCATGGGAAAAACCAATAGCAGCGTTTTTCGCAATATTTGGATTTATTGCATGCGTCTTTCTCATTTATTTTGCTAAAGGGCTGCGTCTTTGGCTTCCGAAGGAAGAGGATTACTATGAAAAGATGAGAAAAGAAGGAGGGGAATAGAATGATTGAGTGGCTGCATCCAGGAGTTATACTGATCATTGGCGCTTTATTTATACCTCTCTTTAAAGGTAAATTGAAGGAGGTATATCTGGTAATACCACCAGCATTAGCGCTTATTACTGTTATCCTCATGATAAAAGGAGTATTGGGGAATAGCGGCACTTTCTGGAATATACCATTTTTGCAATATACACTCATCCTTGGAAGAGTGGATAAATTGAGTTTATGTTTCGCACTGATATTCACACTTGCGGCATTCTGCATGGTTATTTATGCACTCAAAGTTAAGAGCAGCATTGAGCACATGGCTGCATTCTTCTATGCGGGTAGTGCAATTGGTGTTGTTTTCGCTGGTGATTTTTTCACCGTGTATATCTTCTGGGAGATAATGGCAGTTGCATCAGTGCTCCTTGTCTTGCTAAGAAAGACGGATAGGTCAGCAAAGGCTGGATTCCGGTACATCCTGTGGCACTTCGCTGGAGGTTTAAGCCTATTGGCAGGTATAATCCTTTATGTTGTTAACACAGGTACCATTGAGTTTGACTATATAGGATTGGGCGGGGGGTTAGCCTCCTGTTTCATATTTATTGGATTTATACTGAACGCCGGAGTCCCACCCCTGCATGGGTGGTTACCAGATGCCTATCCGGAAGCAACTATTACGGGTGCGGTATTCATGAGTGCTTTTACTACAAAGACCTCGGTGTATATCCTGGCAAGAACATTCCCCGGAACTGATATCCTGATATATCTCGGGGCGATAATGGTGGTATATCCTATCTTTTATGCTGTTCTTGAGAATAACATAAGGAAAGTGCTTGGATACAGCCTTCTCAATCAGGTAGGATTCATGCTGGTTGGTATTGGAATAGGAACTCCCCTGGCAATTTGTGGGACAGTGGCACACGCTTTCTGCCACATCATATACAAGGGTCTTCTTTTTATGTCTGCCGGATCTGTCATGCTGATGACAGGGGGAAAGGAAAACTGCACGGAACTGGGTGGATTATACAAGACCATGCCATTTACGACTGTGTGCTGTATGATAGCAGCAGCATCAATATCTGCATTCCCTGGCTTTAGCGGTTTTATCAGCAAATCAATGATCATTGCTGAAGCTGCACACTTTCAGTTGGGTATCGTATGGGTTCTTTTACTATTAGCCTCAGCCGGTGTATTTCACCATGCGGGCGTGAAAGTCCCGTATTTCGCCTTTTTCGCAAAAGATGCCGGCATAAAGGCAAAAGACCCACCATTTAATATGAAGCTTGCAATGGGGATTGGAGCCTTTCTCTGCATCTTCCTGGGAATTTTTCCACAATACCTTTATAATCTCCTTCCCTATGACCCTGTCGCCCTTGGTTTTATACCATACACCGGAGCCCATGTGGTGAGTCAAGCCCAGCTCTTGATGTTCGCTTCGTTAGCTTTCTACGTTCTCATAATCACAGGAGTATATCCACCTGAGCAGAAGAAACTCAATCTTGATGCCGATTGGTTCGTCAGAATACCTGGAATGAGATTTGTAGAGTTCTGTAAGGGTCCGGTTATTGCATTTGGGAATTTCCTTGACAGGAACGTACTCAAGGTGGCTAGAGATATCACATGGTTCAGCAGGGATCCTCCGTCGGTTTTGAACATACTGAGTAAGGAGATGAGCCTGAAGATGGCGAAACCCACCGCGCCTGCCTCGGTTGTGGAGGAACAGGAGCGGAGTCTGGAAGATGCGAGGAGACGATATGGGGAATTGCCCAGATTATCCATTGCAGCTTCTATTCTCTTGATTCTTTTATTCTTCCTAATCTATTTGTTGTTGTATGTACTTAGGATGTATTAAAACCATTTAGATGAGCAAATATTACAGGAGATAATAAAATGCGGAACTGGATTATAAAGTGGTTCTTTATGGCAGAAAATGAGGACGATCTGATCAAGCCTTTTACAGAGGCTGATATGGACACTAGAGCGGGGAAATTGAGGATAATAGTTGCATGGGTCCTTTTCTGGGCATCTGCATTATTTTTTGCATTCATGGTTTATGTGGCTATAATGTAAGTCAGCAGTCTGATACGGCAGGAATTCAGAGGAAAGTAAACACTTCAAAACCTCCGGTTCTTCATCCGTTAATTCCTTCACACGTAAAGTGTCCCACTTCTATTTGAAATATAACCATGCGAAATGCCGGATTTGGCGCGGTTGAAGGAGAGATTCACTGGATGAACACTTCAGGTTGTATGTAGTTAGAATCCTGGAAACATGCAAGACAGGCAGTGACGCAGAGTAATAAGTGATTAAAGACGCCGAACTTTCGTTAGAACAACCTCAGCAGCTTTTATCAGTGGATATGCAGTCGGCGATGCGGTAAGCAATGGATGGGTTCCGATCTGGCAAGTCAAGATAGAATTTACAGTCATTTTGTTCTGGACGATAAACCCGATGAGGTTTATCAACTCCCCCGCACTTGCCCCACCTATGACTTCTCCTCCGAGTATCACGCCTGACTCGCGGGCAACAATCAGTTTCACACTTTGTGTATGTGCACCTGATAATGCTCTGGGATGCCGGTCAACTCCTTCAAAGGTGCCTGTAATGATATCAAAACCTTCACCTCTTGCAGTAGTCTCGGTCAACCCGGCTGCTCCAAAGCCAGTTTCTCCAATAGCCGTAGAGAAGATAGCAATCGTTCCACAAAATGTCTTTATCGCCGAGAGGTTGTACAAATTCATACCTGCAATTCTTGCCTCGGAAGTAGCAGTGGAAGCAAGCATAATCCCGCTCATTTTTCCGGTGAAGAAATCTCTCTTTTCAGCGCAGTCTCCTACGGCAAAGATGTCCGGATCGTCTGTTCTCATATACTCATCTACCTTGATTGCCCCCATCTCGCCCATCTCTATATCCGACCTTCTGGCAAGTTCCGTATTGGGATGGTAACCCACAGACAAGATCACTGCATCGGCTTCGAGCTTCTCCCCATCGTTTAACAGAACGCCAGTAGTTTTTCCATCTCCTAATACTTCTTTAACCCCGACACCGCTTTTTATCGTTACACCCCTTGATTTAAGGATTTCTTCAGCCTTAATAGATATTTCCTCATCAAAGACAAGACCTAATACATGGGGCAATATTTCAACAATTGTTACATCGTTACCAATCTTTCTCAACTCATCTGATACCTCAACACCAATAAACCCCCCGCCAATAGTAACGACTTTTTGAGAAGCCTTGCGTTTTAGTTTTGCTAAAGTTTCATCAAGATATTCCTTATTCTTCGGTATGGTAAAGACATTCTTCAGATTTGTTCCTTTAAGCCATTTGGGAACCTCGGGGGTGGAACCAAGTGCCAACACAACCTTTTCGAACCTGATCTCTGTGCCATCAGCGTTCTTACAAACCTTGTTTTTTCTGTCTATTGCAACTGCCTTGCCAATTTTCAGGTTTACACCTGCTTTGGTCAGAACCTCATCAGGTGCAACGTCCCCGTCGCTGTTTTCCAACGATCCGAAGATGTATGGGATTCCACATGACACAATCGACTGTTTTTCCTTACGGATGAGCAAAAAATCTTTATCCGGATAGTTAGATTTTCCGGTTACCGCAGCAACAATGCCTGCAGCACTTCCACCAATCACCAGTACATCTGTTCGTTCCATAGTCATACCTCCTTTTTGTTTCCAATTTTACACCTATTTTATATAAACGTTCCCGGCATATAGGATAGGGGCGAATTCATGCATCAGTTCTTTAAATCATGAAATCAGAGAAACATTATATGCATGGGAGAGGATCAGATTTGAAGATTCTTATAACCGATTTCATTGCAGGGCAGGTGCTTGAAGAGATTCGAGAGGTTGATGGTATCATTGATGCGGGGCTGGTACACACAACCACAGTAGACTACAGTACCCGACAAACACGCGAGTCATCCGCGTGATTGTGCTCAAGCGGGATATAGCCCACGTTCATCCTGCAGGCATTAAAAGACGGTGCGGACGGTGTCCTGGTCACAGGATGCCACATCGGCGACTGCCATTACATCGACGGCAACGTGTACACCGAAGGGCGGATGGGAAACGTAGTCGATGCGATGAAGCTTCTCGGACTCGAGGGCAGGGTGCATCTTGAGTGGGTCTCTGCAAGTGAGGGGGCCAAGTTCAGGGATACGGTCACCGAGTTTGTCGAGCAGATCAGGGCGCTGGACCCAAGTCCGCTTCGGGACGCTGTGGAATAGGCGCGAACGCGAAAGTTTAGTATCGCGGGCGGCAGCAGGTGGTGTCGCCGTCCGGTTCTTGTTTTTTTCAGAGGCGGATGCCCGAGTGTCTACCGCGGCTGTGTGTTTGTGGGTTCCGGGGTGATTCGCTGCTCCGCAAGCCCGATTGCGAATTTAAGCAGTGCAGGAGAGACGATAACCGAGACCGCAACCATCAAAACGATCGCAGAGAAGATCTCATCGTCGATGATGCCCATGCTCCTGCCAGCCGATATCACCACGAGTTCGATGCCTGCCCTCGGCATCACTCCGACACCGAAGATCGGACTGTCATAAGAGTCAAAACCCGCGATCCTTGATCCGACGAATCCCCCGATCAGTTTTCCGAAGAGTGCCATCGCGATTACGAGGAGCGCGAACAGTTCCGCCGCATGTATCGCAGCCGTGATCGAGACGTTCATCACGCCTGTCGTGATGCAGAAAACAGGATGGTGAAAACTTCTTATGCCAAAAATATCGGCGAAAAAAACAAAAAGTTTTTGGTCAGGTCCATAAAAAAGGAAGGATCACTGAGAAAAATTCAAGAGCACTGGGACAAAAGGAGAAGAAGGAGGGAAAAAATTGATACCAGAATTTTATAAGATCCCTGCGAAGGGTATCATGGATAAGGGGGTACGGGATCTGCCCCTGATAGAGAAGGATGCGAGCATAGACCGCGTTTTATCCATGCTAACTGTAGACGATCATGTCTGGATTGTTGAAAGCAAGGGAAGCAAAAAGTTGGTAGGGATAATAACAGAACACGATATTTTAAACATTTTTTCTCCAACAAAAAAAGTTTCATACTTCGGATTGCCAGATAAGAAGTCTTTACATTATGAAACTTTTGAAAAAGCGGAGCAGATTATGTCCGGAAATCCGGTAAGATGCGAACTGTATGAAAAAGTGGAAGACACGCTTAATAAAATGGTGCGTCATAGAATAAGGAGAATTCCAGTGGTGGAAAACGATGAAATAATTGGAGAGATGACGCTACACCAGTTGATAGGAAAATTTTGTGCTTTCATAAAAACTTCCACTCAAAAATAAAACATAAGTCCCAAAAGCGATGAACCTGATATTAGCAGTCGGAATAATGATAGTTGTCGGTTTTCTCGGCGGATTAGCATTGGCAAAACTCAAATTTCCGATGATCACTGGCTATATCCTCATCGGTGTTTTGTTGAGTCCTTCCCTTCTGAACATAATACCGAGAGAAACAGTAGGAGAGTTGAATTTAATTACTGACGTTGCTCTGGGGATCATCGCATATCTGATCGGCGGCAGTCTTCACTGGGCAGACTTACAACGATTAGCGAAGAGCATCACCTGGGTAGTACCTTTTGAAAGTATGGGGGCGTGGTTTCTGGTTACCCTGGTTTTAGCCAGTCTGGGCAGTTTAATCATTCCAGGCGAAACGTTCTGGCAGACTTACTTTCCCATGGCTTTTATCATAGGTGCAGTATCCTGTGCAACTGCTCCGGCAGCAACGATGGCGATAATCAGTGAATACAGGGCGAAAGGTCCCTTCACCACAACGTTACTCGCGGTGGTCGGGCTTGATGATGTAATTGCGGTTATAGCCTTTGCTATTGCTTCAGGCATATCCCAGCCACTGGTGAATGATGCCGGAAGCATCTCCTTATGCCAGATGCTTGGCGTTCCTCTCTTACACATAGCTGAGTCGATAGCGATCGGTGTCGTCTTTGCCATTGTCCTGATGTACATAATCAGACTTGCAAGAACCCGCGAATTGCTACTGGTCGTGATCTTTGGAATGATCATGCTGTGTACAGGCGTTAGTACTTATCTGGGGCTTTCATCAATCCTGGCTAATATGGTTGCAGGCTTTATCATAGTAAACAAAGTGAATAGAAGGGAGATGTTCGATGTAGTTGGAGAGATCGAGAACGTGGTCTATGTAATATTTTTTGTACTGACAGGATTGCACTTTGATTTAAGCGTGATGAAATTTGCTGGTATACTGGCACTATTGATTGTTCTTGCCAGATGTCTGGGTAAATACACCGGAGCACGAGTGGGCGCCACGATTTCCCACGCGCCGGATAATGTGAAAAAATATCTTGGTTTTGCGCTGTTACCAAAAGCAGGGGTTACCGTGGGTCTGGTTCTTCTGGCATCCATACAATTTCCTACTTTTGGAGTTTTGATGTTAAATGCGGTACTGGCATCAGCCATCCTAAACGAACTCATCGCACCACCTCTGACGAAGTATGCGATCTTCAAAGCCGGGGAGGCAGGAGTCGATAATCCATAACCAGACAAACCTGCCTGTATCTGCTGATAGGTCGCCATCATACGAACGCGTCCTTCACCTTCTCAAATATCCCCTTGTGCTTCTTTCCACCTTTGGTTGGGTTTTTATCCTCGATCTCCTGTAGTTCTGTGAATAGTTCCCGTTCCCGTGCGGAGAGGTGTGTTGGAACAACGACCCCAACTTTCACGAGTTGATCTCCTTTCCCGATCCCGTGGAGTTTTGGCATCCCCTTGCCGCGCAGACGGAGGGTCGAACCGGACTGGGTGCCTGCAGGAATCTTCATCCGCACGTCGCCGTGCAGTGTCGGCACCAGAACCTCGTCGCCGAGTGCAGCCTGCGTGAAACGGATGGGGAGTTCATACAGGATGTCATTCCCGTCGCGCGTGAATACCGGATGTGGCTCGACATGTACGAAGATGTACAGGTCTCCGGGTGGACCGCCTCTCACCCCTGCTTCTCCTTCGCCCCGGTGGGGTATCCGATCTCCTGACCCGATGCCCGCCGGAATGCGGATCGTGATCATCCTGGGGCGGCGTACCCTTCCTCTGCCGTTGCAGGAACTGCACGGGGATTCGATGATCTTGCCTGCGCCGCTACAGTGTGGGCACGGGGATGATGTGATGAACTGCCCAAATGGAGTACGCCTCGCTTGACTGATCTGCCCGGTACCGTGACAGTACGGGCAGGTCTTCGAAGTTGTGCCGGGTTTCGCGCCAGTTCCTTTGCAGACGTCGCACGTTTCTGTGCGCATCACTTCTGCCTTCCTCTCAATGCCTGTTGCAGCATCCTCAAGCGATATGCTCAGGTCATACCTCAGATCCGAACCGCGCTCCGGACCCCGTCGCACACCACCACCGCCACCAAAGAAAGTCTCGAAGATGCTTCCACCCCTGCCTGCACCACCACCAAACCCTCTGAAGATGTCTTCGAAGTTGATGTCACTGAAGATGTCTTCCTGTGAGTACCGTTCATCGATACCGGCATGCCCGAACCGATCGTACTGTTTCCGCTTTTCAGGATCAGACAACACACCGTACGCCTCCGAGATCTCTTTAAACTTCTCTTCTGCTTCCGGCGCTTTATTTCTGTCAGGATGGTACTGCATCGCCAGTTTTCGGTATGCTTTCTTGATTTCTTTCTCATCAGCGTCCTTGGGGACCCCGATGATCTCATAATAGTCCTTCTTCGTGGGCATGTGACCTGCTACCTCTTCAAGATTATACGATATATGTGCATGTTAAATTAACTGTTGTGGCAGTATCTCCGAATCCACGGGAATTCACAAGAACATCGAGAACGCGCAGACTGAAATCCCTATTCCATTCCAAGAAGAAAACTGCTATGAGATGGACATACTACCATTGGACTCCGCATGTTGTTCCAATGGCATAACAACACGATATATCTCAGATATCTATCGGTTCACTCTGGATGATGAACGTATCAAGGAAATCGGCGTAGGAAACTATCGCACGTCACTATCGTGGGTTTTATGTAACAATACGTTACAACATATAACAAAACATAACGGGCGATAATAATGGTACAAACAATGGTAAATCTGACAGAGTATGAGAACCGGGTGCTGAACATAATAAAAGCCAAGTTTGGGTTTAAGAATAAATCAGAGGCGATCAAGTTGATAATACAGAAGTACGAGAGCGAGTTTCTGGAGCCTGAACTCAGACCGGAGTTCATAGAAAAGATGGGCGAGCGGGAGGGCGAACCGGTAGTGCAAGTTGCGGATTTCAGAAGACATTTTGGGTTGGAAGAGAATGTATCAGTTACACACAACCCCCTCCCCGAAAAAGATCATTAAAAGCGCAGGTGCTGGAATTTACCCTACCAAAATACTGAAAACGGAGAAAATCGATGTCAAAGCTCTTGTTCATAGCTATTGGGGGTGCCATCGGCGCTCTACTTAGATACGCCCTATCAGGTGTGGCTTACAGATACATGGGCAGTGGTTTTCCATGGGGTACCTTATGCGTAAATCTCTTCGGTGCTTTTGCGATCGGCATTCTCTGGGGATTATCTGAAAAAACTACCATCTCTTCCGATTTCCGGACGTTTGCGTTTATCGGAATCCTTGGCTCGTTCACAACGTTTTCAACTTACGGTCTGGAGACTTTTAACTTATTCCGCGATGGTGAAATTAAACTCGCATTGGCGAATGTTTTGATCACCAATGTGTTGGGCATCGCATTAGTTATATCTGGCTTCATCGCTTCAAAATATTTAATGATCTTTATAGACAGGAGGTTGTGATACAATGAAATTGCCTGAAGAAGGACTATTATTAAGAATTTTCATTGGAGAGGCGGATCGCTACAAGGGAAAACCGCTCTATGAACAGATCGTACTTACGGCGAGAGGGTTGAATCTTGCCGGAGCAACCGTTACCAGGGGAATAATGGGTTTTGGAGCAGCGAGCCGGGTACATACGGCAAAGCTGCTGCGTCTTTCCGAAGATTTGCCTGTTGTTGTTGAACTGGTCGATACGGAAGAAAATCTCAACAAACTGCTGCCGTTTCTCGATGAGGTCGTCGGGGAAGGTTTGATTACACTGGAAAAGGTGCGGGTTATCAGATATAGGCATAGCAATAAGGATAAGATGTAGGAACAACAGGTTTCCAGAGTGCGCAGGGATAAGGTCGCTACAGGATAGTTTTTGGGGTGCACCGGTTTTACCGCGCGTTATCTGCTATGTGCATGACATATCGCGGCTGCGAGCGCATCAGCGGCATCGGCAGGCATCCTTTCATCGATTCCAAGCAGCACCCCGACCATCTTCTGCATCTGCTTCTTGTCAGCCCTCCCCGATCCTGTCACCGCCTGCTTGATCTGGTTGGGCGTGTATTCGAAGACATCGATTACATATTCGGCTGCCGCAAGCAGAACGACCCCGCGTGCGTGGCTCACCTCGATTGCAGATGATACATTTCTGGAGAAGAAGAGCCGCTCGATTGAAAGTTCATCTGGCTTATACACATTCAGAATCTCCCGTATCTCACGAAATATCGCCTGGACGCGGATCTGGAGCCGCGCATCAGATGGTGTTGTGATCACGCCGTACCTGACGCAGCGGATACTATCCGCATCGTCGATTATGCCAAAGCCAGTCTTTGCAAGCCCGGGATCAATTCCGATGATCATGGTATCGCGACATCACGACAGCAGCACCACGTCCCCGAACTCCTCTTCCCTCGAATCCGCGGTGAATGCCATGAATGCGAGCACGCACCAGAGCACAGCGCAGGCAAAGAGAATGACGTACCCGATCATCAGCGTCAGGAACTGACCCAGCAGGAAGAGCCACTGGTTATGGAGTTCCTCCGCACGAAGCGCACTCTCTTCAGAGAGTTCAAACTCGCCTGCTGCCAGATACTCCTCTGCGGATGTCTCTGTCTCGTTTATCGCAAACTTGTACCGGTACGAGGTCGAATCGTAAACGAACGGATTGATCAGCACAACGCAATCACCCCACCGGTACAGATCATCGGATGCACGCCTGATCGCATCATCAGCGTTCACATAATGGTCGTTTGCGCTCTCGATCCTCCGGTTATACGATAAGATCGAATCTTCTGCCATATCGCTCGCTGTTTTGCTCCTTCCGGGATCGTTCATCAGTTCATAAGCGGTTGCACTGTGTCTGTACGCGATAATCCTTGTGCGGTCGTCCCCTGCATCCGCCGCCATCTTCTCGAAGTATGCAGACTCCCCCGTAAGTGTGCTTTTCAGGAATTTGTTCGAGGCGGTGTAGATATTGGTCTGTGCTTGCGTCTTCGCACTCCGGTACATCGTCGCAACAGCAATCCTTGCGACGAGAAGGTCGTCCAGCGCATTCTCATGATCGCCCCCCTCCACATCCCCGACAGCACGATCCATCGCATCGAGAAACGTGACCGAACACTGTGCGATGGTCGTAACCGATGCCCACGACTCTGCGCTGCCTGCACCTCTCGACGAGAGCATACTAAACGTCTCGCCCGCGATCTTCGAGATCTCCGGATTTCCGGACGCCTTCATGGTGGAAAGCGCGCTCTTCGTCCCCTCAATGTCGATCGGCATCGCGGTCGCCTTCAAGGTGATCGTCTCGTTCCCTGCGCTGTGGGAGAGGAAGTACTGCCATGTATATGTCCTTCCAACGATCGTCTCTCCCCGGAACCGGAGCGTAAACGAGAGCGGAACCGTTTTTCCTTTCTGTATGATCGAGGCTGGCAGATTGACAGCCA
>JAYEFK010000135.1:0-21586 GCA_034658575.1 Methanobacteriota archaeon | reverse complement strand
GAAACGGCATTTGCTGCCATGCCGGAGACGACCAGCCCGGGATACACCTCTTTTGAGAAGTCGAGAAGCGCACTCTCACCGCGGTCAGCCCACATCGGCAGCTCGCCATGAACCTGTAAAGCGTCCGAGATCTTCTCAGAAACGATCTTGCAAACCTCGGCATCGTGCCCTGTGCCATCGATCACCACCTTCGACCGGATGGTCAGCGGATCGACGTGCAGATGTGCCGCGGCAACCGATGTCCAGTTGATCACGAGTCCCGACACACGCCCCGCATCCCTGATCATCACGTCCTCGACGCTCATCAGGTTAAAGATCTTCGCACCAGCACCGATCGCTGATGCGCAGGTCCTGCAGACCGATTCGATCGAATCCGCAACATAGAGCCCCTCTTCGTATTCGGTGTACGCGATCCCGAATTCATCGAGAAACCGGCATGCTTCCTCCTGCACAACGATCTTTGGAAACATCATGCCGCCGCCCCACATACCGCCGCCGACCGAGAGATTCCGCTCGAAGACTACCACATCGATGCCTGCTTTTGCGAGCGTGTACGCAGCAACGAGATTCGCAGGTCCTGCGCCGACGAGTGCGCAGTCGACATCGGTGCAGTCAAGGAACGATTCTGTGAATTCGGCGACGATTGCTCTGGTGATGCTGATTTCATCGATTGTCATGGTTGCCTGTTGGTAATACTGCTACTTTAACCCAACCATTCATGGAAGCGGTTTTTGATATGTAGAATATCCCGAAATCATGCGAGTTTGTGATATTTATTGGATTTGGGGATTAAACTGGCATTTCATATCTTTTTCACCAGAGATGCATCTTCATTCACCGCACAGGCAACTTTAAATATCCGCAAACTGTTTTAGTCTTATGGAAGTCCCTTACGAACTTCTTGGCAGGTTCTTCGTCTTCTTAGCAGTTGCCATCCTTCTGGCGACAGTGCTGGCACTGCTGCTCGGTGTTTACAGTTTTAAGAGGCATAAGATTATATTTCCAAATTTCATCCTGTTCGTGCTGTATATTTTCTACTCGCCTGCAAAGTGGGTTTGCAGGGTGTTTTACATCAAAGAAGAACTCGTTGACGAGATTCTCATCGAACTTAATAATGCGATGATGCTTGAGAAGTTTAAGCAGATGCGAGACGGGCGCATAATCCTCCTGCCGCAGTGCATGAGGGGTCCTGAGTGTGCGACACGATGTGATCCGATAATCGGTTATGAGTGCAAAATGTGCGGCAGGTGCGATATCGGTCGCATAGCAAAAGCTGCGGAAAAATACAATTTCAGGGTATTTGTCGTGCCGGGCGGCAGTTTTGTCAGGAAGATCCTCAAATCCTGCAATCCTGAAGCATGTATTGCCGTGGCGTGTTATAGCGAGTTGACAGAGGCGATGCAGGATATTGCGAAGACCGCACCGGTTCAGGGCGTCCCTCTGCTGCGGGACGGTTGCTACGACACAAAAGTGGATGTGGACGAGGTGATCAAGAAGATGGAGATGTGTTGTGATGTATGAACTGATCGGGATTGCGATATCGGTGGTCATAGTTGTATCCGCCGTTCTTGCGCTGTTGGCTCTGCTCATCAGCCGGATCAGCCTCAACAGGCATGTCTGGCTTGCCGGGGTCTTTGCAGACATCCTTGATTTCTTCTATCTCCCGATCAAAGCAATCTTTCAGAGGTTCGCAGATACGAGAACACTCGATACATGGATGGTATCGCTCAAGAACATGGCGCACAGGTCTGCTTTTGCAGAGACGAAACACCGCTTACTGCTCACCCCGCACTGCATGAGGTCGCTCGACTGTCCTGCGCCATCGACACGCTTCGGGATCCAGTGCAAGGGGTGTGGCAAGTGTGTCTTTTCGAGGATGCTGGAAGATGCGGACCGGTTTGGCTATACATTATACATCATCGCAGGCTCGTCGTACGTCCGCCATGTAATAAAGAAGGAGTCGGCAGACGGGGCACTTCTCGTGGCATGCAACTACGAGTTAAACAAGGTCATGCGGGCGCTTAAACGCAAGGATATCGTGACTTATGGTGTTCCGCTTCTAACAGATGGATGCTACAACACCGAGGTGGATTATGAAAACCTGATAGCGGTGCTGGAGAGTTTTGGCGCGCCTGCTTCTGGTAACCGCCGCAGCCAATCCAAAAAATGAACATGCTCGGGTACCAGATGGTAGGAACCACAAGATTACACAGATTTCCACAAGATTTCTGTGTTAATCTCGTGAAATCTCGTGGTTTATATTCGGATATCCACACAATACTCGAGTGAGTACGCTTTCCGGATGGATTCTAAATCATGTCCATAAAATAATGATGCAGCCGCGTATCTGCCACCATCTCGGGATGGAATGCAAGCGCAAGCACGTTGCCCTGCTGCGCGGCAACGATGTACTCCCCCAACCTCGCGAGTGGAGTGACATCATCTCCGCACCGCACGATCGCAGGCGCACGGATAAAGACCGCTGGAAACGCACCACCTACGACCGGGATGTTAATTAACGTCTCGAATGATTCGTGCTGACGCCCATACGCGTTTCTCCTGACCTCGATATCCATTATTCCGAGCAATCGCTGTTTTGTTCTTGTTGTCTGGCAATCTCCATGCTTCGCAAGGAGCACGAGACCCGCGCAGGTGCCAAGTATCGGCACATCCAAAGCGGCTGCGTTTTGGATCTCTTTGGCGATACCCTCCTTCCACATAAGCCGCGCAAGCGTGGTGCTCTCGCCGCCCGGAAGCACGATGGCATCGCAATCCGGGACGAGTCCACTCTGCCGTATCAGGATGATCTCGCCACGGTCGTTTCGCTCGGCAAGCGTGCGTTCCAGTGCATCCTTATGCTCTGCAACATTTCCCTGAATCGCAATGACACCAATCTTCATTCATCTCCGCTTTTAGGAGAGATTGGATAAACGTTTCGACGGATTCGGCTGTATGGGTCGGGTTGCGCGGTGTTAGTATATGGGGTGTGGGGTAATCCCTTCTCTTTTTATCACCCCCATACCCCTCACCAATATGCACCGGAAAGAGTTATGCAGCCTGCCAGAAAAGATATGATAGCTCACCATATAAGGACAAACAAGGTAAGGACAAACAAGGAGAACACAATGATAGAGATTGATGACAAACCCATCGAAGGGATGATCGCATTGGGGTCGGGGAGTGATGCCAGTGATCAAGAGATCAAGAATGCCGTCAAGGCGCTTAGCATAAAGACGACACTGACGCTTGACGAGATGGTAGCCGTCTTTAAAATGTATCACAAGGACTGTAGTGACAGCGAAATCGCAGTATCGCTTGGTGATCGGAAGAAGATGCGCAATGTCGAGCGGGTGAGGGTCAAGTGCGGTCTGTTCAGATGGCGGGATTTTGAGACGCCATTCGACATCAACGAGTTCATCCATGCGGTCGACGATGGCGAGACCGATGCCGAGATCGCAGCGATGTTTGGTGCAGGCAAGTCAACGATACGCACCTACCGGCAGGTGCTCGACTGGCATGAGACGTACGGTGCGCCAGACATCCCGGTGAACGGATAACCTTATTAGCACCATCCATGCAATATCTGATTGCGGGCTAGCCTGGGTAACCCGACGTCACCTGTAACCCGAAACCGCCGATATGCGGGGGGCGAAGCCAATGGAAGACATATCAAACGCTATTTAAGATCGGATGCCCAACAATGAATCTCCGTCCTGCGGGGATGGTGTTGGTAGTGGAGTCTGCCGGAGGGCAGGTTTGCTATCTCTGCTGCGGAAAACGGTTTAGGCCCGGAAGGGAGCGGACAACACCGCAGACGCTTCATCGCTTGTAGGGTCGCGGAGATGAGGCGGGTTTCCGAACCACTGGATAGCGGGCGGGTGGCAACCATTGGCGCGCTCGCAATATTCTTATGACCGGACAAAACACGAATTCTTTGGAAACAAATTTACTACTGTTGTTCTATATAGTGCTGCCTCGTACAAAAAAACCAGTCCCCATATCTTTTGCAGCACTGGATATCTCCACCAGATGGATTAATGTGCATTGGGATGTTAGATTAAACATCACCCGCACTATGGGCGTGTGGCCTAGCCAGGATAGGGCGGCAGTCTCCTAAGCTGCACATCAGGGGTTCGAATCCCCTCACGTCCGTTTTACACACAAGAAGGGAGTTTTCATGACCGGGATTATCGTATATACAACCAGCGCAGGTCTGAAAACAGCAGCGATCGAATACATAGAAGCAGAGTAACTGCTCAGGTATGCTGATTGGTCTCCCGATTGCGATACTGTACTTTCTGGCAAGAAAAATAACCGCGGAGGGCGCAGAGGAACGCAGAGCATTTGACCGTTTATTTCCCCTCCGCGCCCCTCTGCGTACTCTGCGGTTAAATTCCCTGTTTGCTTATAGTATGCCCCATGTCCTGGGTAGTTCCTACAGAAGTCCCCCGATAGTGGTTTAGGTACCTGAGTAGTTACGAAGCAGATATGTCTACGCCAGCAGCAGCCACATAACTGCGCGCAAACGGCGTGTTCACGATGATGGCGCATGTTCTGCAGGCAGGAGATTCATTTCTGATCCTTGCAGAGATGTCTTGCACTGCAGGTGCGTGATATGAATTCTTTCGCAATTAAGATCAAAGAACCCGCAGAAAAAAGATTGCGGAAGTTTAATAAAAACATCCAGAAACGTTTTGCTATCAAAATCAAGAAATTGGAAGAAACTCCGGATATACATGGCAAACCATTAAGAGGTTCACTTCATGGTTATTGGGAACTGTATTTCGAGAATAAATTTAGAATCATATACACCATAGATCATAACAAAAAAATTGTCGTAATCGAAGCGATTAAACATAAAAACGAATTTTAGATTCCAAGTTCCTTTGCAAGTTCCTCGAAATCCATAATTTTAACATTATCCTTTTTGCCCTCTTCAATTTGTTCCATGAGGTCTTTATCGGACAATACCTCGATTGTTCGTACCATTGACTCGTATTCGTCCGTAGAAATGGTTACCCATCCGGATTCATGTGCTCCATGCGTTTTATGTGTTCCATAGACCTGTGTTGCAGTACCGGACATTTCAGATCACCCGATGTTTGAACATTGTGTAATATTGATGATGTGGTCAATGTACATAATAATTGGTTAGATAAACCACAGGGTTAATTCATGATTAAACATAACAGCACACACGGGGTTCGAATCGCCTCACGTTCGTTTTACACACAAGAAGGGACTTTCCATGACCGGAATCATCGTATACACAACCAGCACATGTCCGAAATGTAAGAAACTGAAGAGCTATCTGAAATCAGCAGCGATCGAATACACAGAAGCAGATATGTCTATGCCAGCCGCACTCACAGAACTGCGCGCAAACGGCGTGTTCACGATGGTGGCGCCTGTTCTGCAGGTCGGGGATTCGTTCCTGACCCTTGAAGAGATGTTTGACGGGGATCGGATCAAAGAGGATGTGATCGATGATATGACGGGGCGCACACCATGAAACGTCAATGCCATCCGCAGGAGACCGTGCAGAAGACGCTTGACTGGAAGAGCGTGCCGCAGATGCCCCGGGTTCGGACAACGGACGGGCATGTGATGGACTGGGACCGGCACGCAATCGTAGCCCAGCTATTAAAGGAGACGCAGCTTTCCAAGCAATTTTACAGGATCGATCCGATAACCGAAGAGGAGGCGGGAGAGATTGCGAAAGAGGTGGAGGTGCGCATCAAAAAGATCGGTCTGAAACACCTGTCAGGTCCGCTCGTGCGCGAACTTGTCAACATAGCTCTCCTTGAGCGCGGGCATCCTGAATGGCGAAACATCTCAACGAGGGTGGGGACTCCGGTGTACGACGCACACCAGATCGATGTGGGCTCAGGGTTCGAGGCGAACGAAAATGCAAATCTTCAGGATAACGCTGAGACGAGCCACAAGAAGAAGGCAGACAAGATCTCGAAAGAGCAGTATCTGCTCTTGCTGCCGCCAAAACTCGCTGATTCTCATCTGAACGGGGATATTCACATCCATGATCTCGAGTATCTCGGAACGCGCAGTTTCTGTATGGACTGGGATCTCAGGTACTTCTTCTATTACGGGCTGATGCCGGATGGGAACGGTACACAATCGAGTGTGGCGGGTCCTGCAAAGAAGGCAGAGGTTGCGGTTCTCCACGCAGTAAAAGCTCTCGGAAGTGCCCAGACGAACTTTTCGGTTGCAGGCGACGAGGATGTTTTGGTCAAATATAGTCCAAGCGGCGAAAGGCGTTCCGCAGGCGTCCGCACAACAAGGATCGATGAGTTCGTCGATGGGTTGATGCAGGGTAATAAGACATCTCCGATTCCCGAGGTCGATGGCGAATTTCTGGATATCACCGATCTTGGCATAAAGGCTGCTGCTTTCAATCCTGATACGCTCAAGATCGAGTACAAGACGATCAACAGGATAATCCGCCATCCTGCGCGGGATATGATGCACAGGATCACGACACGATCTGGCAGGATGGTCTCGGTGACCGGTGCACACAGCCTCTTCATCCTTGACGAGGGCGTCGTAAAACCAATCCTTGCTTCTGTTCTTGAGGCTGGCGATTATTTGGTGATACCAAAAAGGCTGCCAGCAGATGCGGACGCGGCTGGCGGAAATATCGACCTCATCAGCTCGCTACTTGGATTGCCTGATGAACTGATAGCTGACATCTATGTGATCGGCGTAACGCCCGTGAAAAAATCTCCGTCCCGGGCGTCGACGCCGGAGGCGTTATCCGAAAGGATAGCTGCGACTCATGCGCACGAGTTAAAACGCGACTGGGTGCGCAGAGATCGCATCCCGCTGCACTTCATAAAACAGAACTCAATCAAAATTGACGCCGGTTCCGCACGCCTCGGCATGAGCAGGTCGCCACACACCATCCCCGCGATCATAAAGACCTCTGCGCTGCCTGCTCTTGCACGGTTGCTCGGTTACTTTGCTGCCGAAGGGCACATCACCAACGACACCGAGAGGCACGTATATTCCACTGTTTTATCCTTTGGGTCGCATGAGGTGGAGATCATAGAAGATGCAAAAACGTGCATCAGAGAGCTATTCGAGATGGATGTGGCGACCCGAAAACCACACCCAACTGAGTTTCAACTCGTACTCAGCAACAAACTGGTGGGTATCATCTTCAGTGAGGTCTTCGGAACCGGCATGAACTCAAAGAGCAAGAGAATCCCGCCGATTATATTCAACACCACCAAAGAAAACAAACTGGAGTTTCTTGCAGGATATTATTGCGATGGAAGCATGCACAGAAGAGAAATCTCTTACAAAACCGTGACAGAGAATCTGGCATCCGATCTGCTCTACCTCCTGCTCCAGATGGGGATTGTCGGACGACAGAAACGTGAGGCTGGAGCGGAACATGCGATCGGCGACCGCACGATCAGATCGTCCATGTCCTACCGAACCGCCATATCAGGGCGTGACAATATCGAGCAACTCGCAAGGGCACTTCCGCTTTCGATGAATGATTTCGAATACTCGACAACCACGCTGACCACGACCAATCCGCCGGTTGCAGTGCCAGCCAATCATGCCGGCATACGAGGAATCGTGGAATCGACAAACCCTGTCAGAAACATACCGGAGCTTACAAACATCCACACGAAGAAGCATCTGGCTCCACACAGGGTCAAAAAATTGTTAAGTCACATAAGGCAGACCGTGGAACTGAGTGAATTGGATAAAAAGAGTATTGAAGCGATTGAGACAATTGCCGACGGTGATCTGGGATTTGATATCGTTGAATCGATTGAACAGGTACAACCACCAACTAAATACGTGTATGACCTCTCTATCGACGGGTACGAGAACTTTGTGGGCGGTCATGG
Organism: Methanobacteriota archaeon; assembly: GCA_034658575.1. Classification (GTDB taxonomy): domain Archaea; phylum Halobacteriota; class Methanosarcinia; order Methanosarcinales; family Methanogasteraceae; genus Methanogaster_A. The sequence continues at coordinate 13,703 of JAYEFK010000135.1, read as the reverse complement.
TGGGGTTATGCTTCACAATTCGGGCGGTCAGGGATTTTACAATTTTCTGACGTTTCTTGCGCCGTATCTCGAGGGAATGTCCTACGAGGAGATTGAGCAGCTGATGCAGATGTTCGTATACGAGATGACCCAGATGATGGTTGCGAGAGGCGGGCAGCCTGTCTTTTCGTCGGTGCAGTTGGCTCCAGGCGTTCCAAAGCTCTGGAGGAACAAACCGATCGTATACCGTGGAAGAATCCATAACGGCGATCAGGATCAAGCACCGCTCCGGACTTATGGCGAGTTTGAGCGCGAGGTGCGGACATCGTTTAAGGCGCTGATGAATGTCATGCTTGGAGGGGATTACTGGGACAAGCCATTCAATTTCCCGAAGCCAGAGATCTCGATAGAACCCGATTTCATGAAGGAGGACGAGGAGTTTAATGCAAAACACCCTGATCTTCCGACTTATTCCGAACTGTACGACCTTACCTTCGAACTGTCAGCAAAGTTCGGCGCGCCTTACTTTGATAACCAGATACCAGAGTACCGTGGCGCTGGAGAGGGAATATCGTGCTACCAATGTTGTGCTTACAATTTCTCATCAAACGCAGATACTGATGACGATTTCGATGATAAACTCATCTTTAAGGACGGGAAACATTTCTCGATGGGGGCGTGGCAGGTTATCTCTGTAAACTGCCCGAGAGCCGCATACCGGGCGAACCGTGACGATGAGGCGCTGTTTAATGAGTTGAAGCGGCTGATGGACATCGCGGTGCAGATCCACAAGATCAAGAGGGGATGGATGAACCAGATCGTGGATGCGCAGCGGATGCCGTTTGCCACACAGCGTCCACTGGATCCGATTACCATGGAGAAAGGGTCACAGGCGGTCGATCTGGAGGGTCTCGTGTACGAGATAGGTGTCGTCGGCATCAACGAGATGGTGCATCACCATACCGGGCACCAGCTGCACGAATCAAAGGATGCGTGGAAGCTCGCGATCCGGGCGATGACCGAGATGGAGTTCTATTCGAAGGAGTTGAGCGAAGAGCATGGCATGACGATCGCACTTGCAAGAACGCCTGCTGAGACGACTGCGGGACGGTTTGCCGTGGCTGACATACTCGATCCCAAATACTCGGAATGCGCAAAAGAGGTGGTCAAAGGCGACCTTGCTCGGGCACTCGCAAGCATCCATGAGACAAGGGACCTCCCGATATACTACACAAATGGCACGCACGTTCCGCCGGGTGCTGGTATCTCGCTTGCAGAGCGTATAGGGCTTGAGCACGTCTTCTTCCCGATCGTGGACGGCGGCAACATCATGCACATATTCCTTGGCGAGAGCACACCCGACCCGAAAGGGCTTCGCGACTTCGCGATGCGGATCGCAAATAATACGCAGACCGGATACTTCGCATTTACAAGAGACATGACTATATGTACGGACTGTTCCCATCTAGCGCCCGGGTTAAAGGACGAGTGCCCGAACTGCGGGTCAACGAACGTGGAGCAGATGTCACGGGTTACAGGGTATCTTCAGGCGGTATCCGGATGGAATGCCGCAAAGAAGCAGGAACTTGAGGACCGGAAGCGGTACGGCGAAGCGGATATGGTGTGAAGTGGCAACAGTTTTTGATCAAACTTTTGTGAAAAGTTTGCGAGTAAGAAATGCCCTCCGGGTGGGGGTTTGCTTATTCCTCCACCCGAAGGCGCAGCCGAAGTGGCAACAGTTTTTGAATGCGGAGCATCGGTGGAGCCATCAAACTTTTGTGAAAAGTTTGCACAAAAACTTAATAGCACAACATCAGAATCAGTATTTAAGAGGTACAACAACATGGCAAAAATATTAGGAATTGATCTTGGAACCACAAACTCATGCATGGCGGCGGTAGAAGCCGGTGAAGCGACTATCATACCGAACGCAGAGGGTGGAAGGACAACCCCATCCGTGGTGGGCTTCTCAAAAACCGGGGAACGTCTGGTAGGGCAGATCGCAAAGAGACAGGCAATCTTGAACCCGGAACGGACGATTTCCTCAATTAAACGGCATATCGGCGAGAAGGGTTACACCGTAAACATCGACGGCAAGGATTACAAACCACAGGAGATCTCTGCCATGATCCTTCAGAAGATGAAGAGCGATGCAGAAGCGTATCTCGGGGAGACGATCGCAGAGGCAGTGATCACGGTTCCCGCATACTTTGACGACTCCCAGCGGCAGGCGACGAAGGATGCCGGAGCGATTGCAGGATTCGATGTGAAAAGGATCATCAACGAGCCGACCGCGGCTGCGTTTGCTTATGGGATCGACAAGACCGAGGGCGAGCAGACTGTGATGGTGTACGATCTCGGGGGCGGCACATTCGATGTCTCGATTCTGGAACTGGACCCAAGCATCGGGACGTTCGAGGTTAAATCAACATCAGGGGACACGCATCTTGGCGGGGACGACTTCGATCAGGATATTGTGGACCATATCGTGGCTGAATTCAAAAAACAGGAAGGAATCGATCTCTCCAAGGATAAGTCAGTGATGCAGCGGCTCACCGATGCGGCTGAGAAAGCGAAGGTCGAACTGTCCACAGTGGTCACAACCGACATCAACCTGCCGTTTATCACGGTCGGTCCGGACGGGCAGCCAAAGCATCTGGAGATGACGCTTGCACGTGCAAAGTTCGATGAACTGACCGCGGATCTCGTGAACCGGACGGTGGGACCGATGGAGGACGCAATAAAGAGCGCGGGGCTCTCGAAAGAGAAGATCGACCGCGTGCTCCTTGTCGGAGGAGCAACCAGGACACCAGCAGTCATTGCTGCGGTCGAGCGGGTCACAGGAAAGAAGCCGTACAAGAACATCAATCCGGATGAGGCGGTTGCGACAGGTGCTGCAATCCAGGGCGGGGTGCTTTCCGGGGATGTGAAGAAAGACGTACTCCTACTGGATGTGACGCCGCTGACACTTGGCATCGAGACGCTTGGTGGGGTTGCAACGCCACTTATCGAGCGGAACACTACTATACCGACAAAGAAGAGCCAAGTATTCTCAACAGCATCTGACAGTCAGCCGTCTGTCGAGATTCATGTCCTGCAGGGGGAGCGCGGCGTCGCATCGGCAAATGAGACGATGGGGAGATTTATGCTCGATGGCCTCCCTCCTGCACCCAGAGGGATGCCACAGATCGATGTGACGTTCGATATCGATGCAAACGGCATCCTTAATGTGACTGCAAAAGATCTTGGCACAGGAAAGGAGCAGTCGATCACGATCAAGAAGCCGGGAGGACTATCTGAGGAAGAGATCAAGCAGATGGTCAGGGACGCAGAGGATCACGCGGAAGAGGACAAGAACGTGAAAGAGGCGGTCGAAGCGAAGAATAGTGCTGAAGCTCTCGTAAGCTCGGCGGAGAAGACCCTCGAAGAGGCGGGCGATCTCGTAACACCTGAACAGCGAGAAACAGTCGAGAAGGGAGTAGAGGAGTTGAAAACTGCGATCGAGGGCGCGGACACCGAAGAGATGAAGAAGAAGACCGAGGAACTGACAGAAGCGATCTACCCGGTCGCAGCTGCTATGTACCAGAAAAGTGCAGAGGCTGCACAGGCGGCTGAGGAGGGCGGAGCGGGAGCAGGATCCGCAGAAGCAGGCGAGGAAGACGTGGTTGACGCAGATTACGAAGCAGTGGATGACGATAAATAAATGAGATCCCTGCAAAACATCAGTTTCTCTTCCAGGTCTGTGACCGATGACCCGTTTAGCTGGGCTTATACTCTCGATGATATCGGCTTTGGCGGCTGGGAGGTCGTGTGCGAGGGAAAGCAGGCTCTCGATAGCCAGAACCTTGTACGGATGCGCGAGGTCTGCGAGACGACAGACCTTGCGATAACGATCCACCTGCCGTTTTCAGACCTGAATCTTGCCAGCCTGAACTATCCCATCTGGGACGAAGTTATACGGCAGTTAACGTCATGCATCCGGGATGCGTCAGAGTTTTCAGACCTGATGGTCGTGCATCCGGGCTATCTCTCGCCGCTCGGGGTGCAGATGCCGGATCTTGCATGGCAGCAGAACATCGCAGGGCTGCAGCAACTCTGCGACTCTGCTGACGACCTCGATGTCAGACTCGCTGTCGAGAACATGCCGAGGATGGAGTTGATCTTCGGAAAGGGGGCGGACGAGATGGCTGGCATGATCGAACTCGTGGATCGGGAGAATCTCAGTATGACGCTTGATGTCGGACATGCGCACACGAACGGTGTTTTGTCCGAGTTTCTCGGGATGAAAGAGATCGTGCACATCCATATTCATGACAACAAGGGGCGAAGAGATGAGCATCTGCCGATCGGGGAGGGTGCAATTGCGTGGGCGGATGTGATGAGTGAACTGTACAAACGGCACAGTGGGTGCAGGTTCGTTATCGAGGCGCGGAGTCTGGAGGAGGGGGAGGCGAGTCTAGAATATCTGCGAGGGGTGGTGTGATGGTGTGCGAAAGCTATCACGGCTCGCTGATCGATCTTCCGGAGCATCCTGCCAGTGTGAATCCTGAAAAGATATAGGCGATATGCTTGAGTGAACTCGAGGAAGAACTGTGGATGGGGTGAAAGATCTTGAAACGCCCGGATGGAGGGGGCGCATGGGATGTGCTCAGAAAGTATGCTGGAACGGTTGAAGGACCGGAAGATTGGTCAGAAGAGCATGACCATTAGCTGTACGGGGTTTCCAAGAAAATAGACGGTGTTCAAGATGCTTAAGCAATTAACGCTGTTTGAAAACGAAACAAAAGACGAGACTAATCATATAGCCAAGTCTTACACGGGAATCTACGGCATGCACAAATATTGGTCCAAGAAACCATACAATATTTTACGAGATTTTATTTTACGGTATACGAATAAAGGAGATATAGTGATTGATCCTTTCTGTGGTTCTGGGATCTCGATAACGGAATCTATTTTTACAGGGAGGAAAGCAGTCGGGATAGATATAAATCCATCTGCAATTTTTATAACAAAACAGATGCTCAGCAAGATACCTGCGAAATTAATACAAGAAGAATTTAGCATATTAGAATCTGAAATTAAGGATAAAATAAATTCTTTTTATGGTGTACGGAGAGGGGACGTAAAATTTATAGGAACGCATTTTATCTGGGAAAATGATAACTTAACAGAGGTCTGGTATAAAAATAATACAAAAAGCAGAAGAAAAGTTATTGAAGCGCCGACAGAAGACGATTTGAAATTGGCATCATCTTATTCTTATGAGAAAATACCTCACTTTTATCCAAAGAATAATTTCTTTCATAATTCACGGATCAACACAAATCGTGAAAGTCATATCTACGACTTGTTTACCCCACGAAATTTGACGGCGTTATCGCTTCTGATGGATAGTATAGAAAAAATCGAAAATGGTGATATCAGAGAATTCTTCAGGTTTTGTTTCACTGCTTCGGTCGGACAAGCCAGTAAGATGGTTTTTGTTGTCAAGCGACGGGGGAAGTTTAATGGCAAACTCCGGGAAACTAAGAAAAAGGAGGTAGGTAGTTGGGTAATTGGCTACTGGTTGCCGAAAGAAAATTTTGAAATAAATGCTTGGAACTGTTTTGAAAATCGGTATAAAAAAATTCTTAAGGCAAAAAAGGGATTGGAATGCAAAGAATACCCAATTAATGAAACTAACACCTTTAAAGAAGTGTTAGATTCAAAAAATTTACTTCTTTTAAACGCGCCTTCTCAAAATGCATTGAAAAAGATACCGGACAATTCTGTAGATTATGTGATAACCGACCCCCCACATGGCAATCGGCAGCCGTATTTAGAGTTAAGTATGATGTGGAATAGTTGGCTTAAAAAGGATGTTAATTACGACGATGAGATTGTAATAAGTGAATCTAAAGATAGAAAGAAAGATATATCTGATTATTATAAGTTATTAAATGAAGTCTTTGTTGAAATTGAGAGGATATTAAAGCCAGACCATTACTTCTCTTTGATGTTTAATAGTTTAGATGACGAAACTTGGATAAACTTAATTATACATACAAATCGGCTTAACTTTGAGATGGAAAGAGTTGAAACATTGGAGTATTCTGCTAACTCGGTTGTACAAGACACTCGTGGAGCTGGATTAAAAACCGATTTCATATTGACATTCAGAAAAAATCCAGACAGAATCATCAAGAACATTGAACTAATCTCTGCAAAAAAAAACAAAGAGTACTTTGTCAAACTAATAGAGAATTATTTAGAAAACCGCCGAGAAAAAGGTTTGGAAACATACCAAATTTTGAATTTGCTAATCTCCGACTTGTTGCAACAGGATAGATTTTTCAGACTCTCAGAAGTTTTAAATATACTAAAAACGTATTTTAAAAGAGAAGAAAACAGGTGGATAAAGAGGGGGGTATAAATGGATTTGAAACAGGAATTTAGAAAACTAAAAAGATACTACCAAGAAAACGCTTTTGAAAAAATATTCGATCATGAATTTGGAATATATTTTCTTAAGATGCGTTCAATATCAAGAAGCACTATTTTAAAAGAGTTGGCAAAGAGATTAAAATTCGATGTGTCTGAAATTTCCGGAAGGGATCTATTTGAATTTATGTTTTGCAAGAATATCCTGAATGAAGAGATAGATGATTTTATAAAACAAATCTATGATATAGAAAGAAAAGAGAGGACTAAAAATGAAGATTATGTATATTCACAGCTCTACAAATTGAAGGTTTTTGATTGGGGAGGTTTCTATCAAAATTCCGTTGAGCAAAATATAGCTAACAATTATATTAAGAAGATTCAAAATTATGAGGAACTTTGCAGCAGTATCGAAAATGACATAAATCCAAGAGTGCGATGCTATATATTATGTTCGTGGTATAATCATTGGACTTCTATACTGATAGAAGACATGTTTAAGGATCATCCCCGTCTATTGCCCACAGTAGGTTTGATTAAGAAGGTAGATTTTTTTTGGAAAGATTTTCCTTTCGACTTAAAGGTTACTTATTTCCCTGTTGGATATATGCAACTGAAAAGAAAAGAATTGAACTTGAGACCAGAATTAACAGAATTGAAAAAGTTTGCAAGGCAACAAAATATCCCTTATGATAAAAACGCGAACGGTAAGGATATTTTCTCTGAACTTCTGACAAGAATTTCGGAGGACACTTCAGAAGAAGCAAAGAAATTTATCGAAAGATTTCATAGAATAAGAGAAGGAATAATTCTGAATACCGTAGAAAATCCAGAAGAACTGATCAAATGGTTCTATGAAGAACAAGGGATTAGGAGATTCGATGCTGCCAATAGGTTTTTCCTGGTTCTGATTGATTCAAAGAATTTAGAGGATAGTTGGAAACTCAAAAGAAATAAAAAATTGTTGCATAGAAAGATAAATGAATTTTTGAATAATAATGAAGATATAGATTTTGAAAAGTTAAAATTATTCTTTGATTGGCAAGATAAAACATACGCAACTCATGCAACTGTTTTGTTTATAATAAAGGAGTGAATCATTGTGGATCCGGACACGTAAATCCGAAAAAACAATTTTCCAAACCCCTCGTCCCCATGACCCCAAAATCCCGTAAATGGATGCAACTCCCGCGCAGCATCGCGATCGGGCACGGCATCATAGCCGACACAGCCAGTCTATGCGCCGAACTCAAACTGGGCAAGCGCGCCATTGTCGTAACAGGCAGAAAGACGCGAGAGATCGCTGGCGACGCTGTAGCAGACGTACTCAGCAACGACGGATTCGCAACAGACATCGCGATCGTCACGAACGCTGATCAGGAGAACATAGACAGCACAATAGCCGCTGCAGAGAACGCCGCCTTCCTCGTTGGAGTCGGCGGCGGCACAGTGATCGATGTCGCGAAACTCGCATCGACTATGCTCGACATCCCGTTTCTGAGTGTGCCGACAGCAGCAGCGCACGACGGCATCGCATCGATGCGTGCATCGATCGCCCGCGATGACAACACCGTGTCAGTCCCGGCACAGGCGCCGCTCGGGATCATCGCGGACACAGCGATCATTGCCCGTGCTCCGCATCGTTTCCTTGCATCCGGATGCGGCGACCTCGTCTCGAACTACACGGCGGTACTCGACTGGGAGCTTGCGCACCGGCTTCGGAATGCGCCGTACAGCGAGTATGCTGCCACGCTGTCCCGGATGACTGCGCAGATCGTGATGGACCGGGCAGAGACGATCAAACCGGAACTTGAGGAATCTGCGAGGCTTGTTATCAAGGCGCTTGTCTCAAGCGGCGTTGCGATGAGCATCGCTGGCTCATCCATGCCGGCATCCGGATCAGAGCACAAGTTCAGCCACGCACTGGACGGAATCGCGCCTGAGCCAGCCCTGCACGGCGAGCAGTGCGGCGTCGGTACGATCATGATGATGTACCTGCACGGCGGAAACTGGCAGCAGATCAGGGCTGCGCTGCAAACAGTCGGTGCGCCAACGACTGCTGCTGAACTCGGGATTCCTGACCAATGCGTCATCGACGCGCTCGTTCATGCATCAGAGATCCGTCCCGAGCGATATACGATTCTCGGAGCCGGGCTTACCGAGGATGCGGCAATGAACGTGGCAAGGATCACAAGGGTTGTTCGGTAGTATCATCTGGTAGTGCCCTAAATTTCATGAAACGCTTATCAACATTTGCGGCTTAAGATATCCCTATGAACGTCTTGATCGACAGATCAGAGATTGCAGGCACGATTCCTGCGCCGCCATCCAAGAGCTACACCCACCGGGCGATCGCAATCGCATCGCTGTCGGTCGAGTCCGAGATCGCATACCCGCTGTTATCAGCAGACACGAAAGCAACGATAGCAGCATCAAGAGCTATCGGCGCTGATGTTGATGTGGACATCTCGGATAACCGGCTTCTCGTGCGAGGTGTGTCGCGTCCGGTAGTGCCTGATGACGTGATCGACGTCTTAAACTCAGGAACGACGCTCCGGTTCTTTACAGCGATAACATCGCTTGCACAGGGCACAAGTGTGCTGACAGGGGACGCATCCATCAGGACGCGCCCGAATACCCCGCTTCTGGGTGCGCTATCAGATCTCGGTGCGGATGCGTTCTCGACAAAGGGGGGTGGTACCGCTCCGATCGTCGTGCAGGGACCGCTTGTGGGAGGAAGAACCAGAATCAGCGGCTCCATAAGTTCGCAGTTCATATCAGCACTCCTGATTGCATGTCCGCTTGCAGAGGAGGACTCCACGATCGAGATCGAGGGCGAACTGAAGTCGCGACCATACATCGATGTCACACTTGAAGTGCTGCGCGAGGCAGGGATCGTTGTTAAGGAAAGCGATTTGGGGTTCCTGATAAAGGGCGGTCAGACATTTGACCTCATGAGATACACGGTGCCAGGGGATTTCTCCTCCTCGTCGTATCTGCTTGCTGCTGGTGCGCTTGTTGGCGAACATGTCACAATCCGGAATCTGTACCGGTCCGCACAGGGCGACTGCGCGATCATCCCGATCCTGAAGGAGATGGGCGCGGAGATCGCATGGGATCCGGAGAAGGGCGAGGTAACGATTACGAGAAGCGATCTGCACGGCGTCACAGTCGATGTCGGCAAGACGCCTGATCTCGTGCCGACGCTTGCGGTGCTCGGAGCATGCGCATCAGGCGAGATGCGGATCGTGAATGCGAGCCATGTCAGGTACAAGGAGACCGACCGGCTTCATGCGATGGCTGCCACACTCACGAAGATGGGTGTCGATATCACAGAGAAGGAGGATGAACTGCATGTCCGCGGCGGCGGGATTCATGGCGCGACACTCCATGGCTGGGACGATCACAGGATCGTGATGGCACTAACGGTCGCGGGGATGGTGGCTGGAGACACGGAGATCGATACTGCGGAATCGGTTGCAGTCTCGTATCCGGGATTCTTTGAAGATATGGCGCTGTTGGGCATGCGGGCTAAGAAAGTTTGAGTGCGGATTTAATCCCATCGAACACCTTTGCTTGTAATTTCCATCCTGAAATCGGTACTGATGACGAGAGTATCACAGAAGATTTCGTGGACCCGGCTATTCTTGGGTTGTGGATGAAATCAGGGTAATCTGTGTTAATCTGTAGCTGATATGACTTTTAGCCACAAATGAACACGGATTACGGGTAGTTTGCATCGTTGGATTCATTTAAAGACTCCACACGATATTGACCGTATGCTTTGAGTGCCATGGGCTTCCAAAACACAGACCCGGCAGTCACCGCCGCTTGACCCCGCACATCTCGCGCAGCGTCGCACCGAGTTCGGACTCCACGATATGGCTGACTCCAAGCGTCTTCGGATGCAGATCGATCTCGACCACGACCGCGTCATGCCCCATCTCCTTAAGCGGGAGCACCTGCCGCGGACCATTGGTGATCGATATCACTTCCATCCCTGAAAGCGACTCCACCGGAACCGCATGCGGGACTCCTGATATGACCGCGAAATCGAAGTTCTGGTATTTCTCGCCGATGATCTTTCCTGCCACAGTCCCTGCAATAGGGTACTCATCCAGTCCGCCGATCGTCTCGTGAATCTCAACACCGCGCTCGTGCAGGTCCTTGAGGATATCTACTGCATACTGCCTGATTCGCGGAAGCCCGACCTCTGTATCGAGGTTTGCGATGTTAACGATCTCTGATTCCGACCCGATCTGCTCTGCGCATTCGGATACTGCGAGAAGGACGTCAGCAAACATGTATGCAGTCTCTTTCTTTGCATTTAAGATGTTGACGCAGTTTTTTCCGTCTTTCAGCAGTTCCATGATACGCTCTGCAACCTTGTACTTGGTGTCTCCCCTCGATGGCTTGAGATACTCCTTGCTCGCTGCCCCGTGCTCCTGTTCAAGCCGGGTCGCCTCATGTAAGAGCCCTGTCTGCCGTTCAAGCTCAGCATCATCGATGATCCCTACGTCCCGTGCAGCTTCGAGGGTCATAATCACTCCGCGGGTGTTCTCGTGGTAGCCGGCATGTACCTCGACCGCAATCACCGGAATATCGGTATCCACATCCTCGACTGCCTGCTTGAGGTCCTCGCCTATGATCATGCTGGTGCAGGTTCCAACGATCCCGATACGCTTCGGATGCCAGAGGTCGATGACTTTTTCGAGTAGCGACGAGAGCAGTTCGCGCCCGCCAAAGACAAAGTCAGTCTCGTCCATCGCTGTTGTGACAACCCGCAGGGCGTCTTCTTCGAGCAGGCGTGCGTGTTTGAATGAGCAGCCCGGAGGTCCGTGCAGGATTGCGACATCGGCATCCAGATCGCGCAGCGTGTAAAGCGCCGCGACGATCGCGCTCGGACGCGGGTGCATTATCTTAATGTCGTCCATTGTGTGACTTCTGGGTGCGGCTGGTATTAATATTTGTTATTCAGAGGGGGGTAAATTCATCTGGTGCTCTGGTTCATTCCAATGGAGAATTCGAAGAAGTTGTGAGGACGGGGGTAGTTCAATGATCTGAAGCATTTCCAGAGGATCGCGGGATCGATGTGGATAAACTTTGTGAGAGCAGCAACTGGGTCAACCGGATCTATGAATCCTTTTGCCAATGATGTAAGCGATCACCAAGGATATTCCAGCCGCTGTTGTTAACAGCCCCGAAATTCTCAATCCACACACCATGTCCGGTTCTGTGAAGTACGATCCAAACAGCAGCGCCGCCCCCAGTAAAGAAAAGAACAATCCGGTAATTAATTTGTGTTCAGGTTTCTCTTGCTTCTCCTCTGGCTTCCATAGTCCCCGGTCTATCAGGTCGAGCTTCTTCTTATGTTCCAAATAAGCCACGAATGCGTAACACGCAGTTGCCGCGATTATCATTAAGACCCAGTCAGTCATACTACATATCAATATCAAAAACATATTTAAAGTTAATCGTTTCATAATTTTCCATACAAAACGTTTATTAACTATGTGTTTCCGTAACATACCTCTGATGATGTCAAAAACAATATCAACAATTATCCTACTTTCTATGGCATCGATAATACTTGCATCTTCCGCAGCAGCGTACCAGACCGACGTCAGCGTCAATGCTCCCGAGAGCGTGGACAGTGATTTCAGTGTCGTAATAGAGATAGAAAATGCCGTCGATCTTGATTCGGGGCAGTTTGATCTCTATTTTGATCCGGCGGCTGTGAACGTTACAGGTGTCGATGATGGAAATATCGGTGGAACTAACATACCGATAGATAACTGGGCGGTCGACCGAGATAGAATCAGGGTGCTCTTCAATCTTCCAGGCATCGCTGGCGTGTCCGGATCCGGATCGCTTGCAACGATACACTTTGAGACGATATTGCCAGGGGATTGCGCGATGGAGCTATCCGACGGATTGCTCGTCGATACCATGGCAGAGGTGATACCTGCAAGCTGGAACGGTGTCGAAAGTGTTGTGCCCAAGACTGCGACCAATACCAAGACATCGATTCCGGCAGATGCGACTGAACGCAAAACACCCGGATTCGGGGCGGTATTTGCGATAGGTGTGCTTGCGGCAGCGTATCTCGTGTTCAGGAGAGAATAATAAAGGAGGTATAATGAAAACAATATACATACTCTACTGCGCGCTGATTGCTCTTGTAGCATTCAGCGCGCCAGTATCGGCAGACTGTAACATTGTCGGCGATGCTAACAACGATGATCGAATCACCACAGCAGACTCAGTGCTCGCGCTGCAGATGTCAGTCGGGAGCGTAGCCCCCGATCTGGAGAGCGCGGATGTGAGTGGTGATGGTAAGATCAGTTCACTGGACGCGCTCATGATGCTCACGATGGCGCAGAAGACGCAGGTCTGTGTTAATGCTCCGGAAGTTGTGTCTGGTGCATTCAATGTCACGATAGATATCTACAACGTAGTCGATCTCGATTCGGGGAAGTTCGATCTCTCTTTCGATTCGAGTGTTGTGAACGTGACCGGAGTCAGTAATGGAGACATCGACGGCACAACGATGCCGATAGATTCATGGAATTTCACGGATGCTGACATAATTCGCGTGCTGTTCAATCTCTCAGGAACCACCAGTGTAAGCGGGTCAGGGCAGATAGCCACGATCAGTTTCGAGATAACAGGGTCACAGGCGGATACCAGCGTCATGGATATATTCGAGGGACTGCTTGTCGATACCGGAGCGAATGAAATATCCGCGCTCTGGTTTGATTCCGATGTAGCCATTGGAGTACCGGTTACGGTCAATGCACCGGAAGTGATATCCGGCGCATTCAATGCCACGATAGACATAGAGAATGTTGCCGATCTCGATTCGGGGGAGTTTGATCTCTCGTTTGATCCAAGCGTTGTGAACGTGTCTGATGTCCACAACGGGAATATCGGCGGCACAACGGTGCCAATATCTGACTGGGGTTTCATGGATGCGGATACGATCAGGGTACTGTTTGACCTTCCTGATGGCGATCTGGTGGGCGGATCCGGGTCACTTGCAACAGTCAACTTTGAGATAACCGGATCAGTCGGAGATAGTAGCGTTCTGGACATATCCAACGGAGGACTCTTTGATCCCTATACGTATGGCGAGGGGGTACCTGCGATCTGGAATGATTGCGAGGTGACCATCGGAGTACCGGTTACGGTCAATGCACCGGAAGTGATATCCGGCGCATTCAATGCCACGATAGACATAGAGAATGTTGCCGATCTCGATTCGGGGGAGTTTGATCTCTCGTTTGATCCAAGCGTTGTGA